>VEPB01000022.1 GCA_012026715.1 Methylococcaceae bacterium
AAGTTCTGGCGCCTGCGAAAACACATCCTCTCCGGCGTGCCGCTTTAGAAAGTCGCGCGACGCCCAAGCGATATCCGCGACTCTTACACCCTTGGGGGTCGCGATGGGACAGGAAATCATCGGCAACCCCCTGCTCTGACCGCCGTGGAACAGGTCACAAGCTTTTCCCATCAAGATTCCGCGAAGGTTGGTCAAGGGCCGCATCACGATACGGCCCCACTCGTCCAACTCGATTTTGTAGGGCAGATCCTGCAACACCGGGTCTGCGCAAACGTCTTGCCAGTTCATGATTTACTAATTTCGAACAGTTCAAACGTTGGCCACAAGTTCAAAACGGTATCCTTCAAAAAAGCGAAAGTGCGATTCGGAGATAGTGGCCAAATCTACCAGCAAGTCTGCGGGTGGCTCTATCTTGAGATCACAATCAAACCAGGTATCGACACAATCGAGCTTGGCTTCCTTGGACAGCAAGGATCTGAATATTCGGACGACTTGGAAGGTCGCTTCAATGTCTTCTGGATCTTCCGGCGACCAGTCGACAGGCTCGGAAAAACCAAGGGCTTCTACGTTGGGATTTTCGAGATGCCGAAAAGCGCAACTGCAGCCTTCCTTGGAGCCCAAATACCATTGATTCGGGTATCGAAGAAATGCCTTCCCGGTACCTTCTGGAATATCCCTGGAAAATTGTACAAGCGCCGTGTTCCATTGACTCAGATCATCGTCCGAGGTCGTGCTGACGACTAAGGCGTAACACATGCTGCGATCGGACTCAGGCCCTACCGCAAGGATGCACGACGATCTTGCTACGCCCGTCCGCCTCGATCTCTTCATCCCGGATGATGAAGTTGTCCAGCTTCATGGTGAGGTAGCGGTCGTAGTAGTCCTTCAGGTCTTTCTCGGCCGCCGTGCGGTCGAACTCGGGCTTGACCGTGTGGACGTTGCCCCAGACGATCTTCACCACCTCGCCGTGCTTCACCACCAGTTCGCCGTCCTTGAACACATAGTCGGGCTTCTCGAACATCTTTTCCTTGTCCTCCTGCTCGGTGTAGACGGTGATGTCGGCGCCGGCGCCCACGCCCAGATGGCCGCGGTCCGTCAGGCCCAGCAGCTTGGCGGCGCCGGCCCGGGTCATGATGGCGATCTCGTAGAGGCTGTATTCGCGGTCGATGGCGCCCAAGGTGCTCAGTGCCGCCGCGTCCGGGTTGATGGTGGTCAGCATGTCGTTGCGGAAGCTCTTGTTCATCAGCAACTTGATGAGATGCGGATAGGCGGTGAAGGGCGCGCCGTTGGGATGGTCGGTGGTGAGGAAAATCCGCCAGGGGTCTTCCGCCAGCAAAAAGATTTCCAGGCCGATGGCCCATTGCAGCGCGTTGACGAAGTTCTTGTCCTTGTATTTGAAGGGCACCACGCCGCAGCCGGCGTCGCACTCGATGTCCATGCACACCCACTTGCCGTTGTGGGCGTGGGAGGAGTTGGCGAACTGGCGCTGGGAATCCCCGGAGGCGGTCACGGTGGCGCCGAACAGGATCTGGCCCACGTCCATGGTGATGTTCTTGGTGCTATTGAAGGCCTCGGCGATGCGGGCCGCGCCGGAGGAGAACTTGCGGTCGCCCTCGGTGCCGTAGCTGTGGAACTGGATGTGGGTCAGGTGCATCGGCAATCCTTCGATGCCCGCCATGGTGTTGAGCGTGGTCTCCACGTTGCCCGGCACGCCCAAATTGCAGCCATGCACATGCAGCGGATGCGGCACGCCCAGTTCGTGGACGGCGCGAGCCAGGGTCTGCAGCACCTTGCGCGGGGTGACGCCGTAGTGGCTGTGCTGCTCGTCCAGGTCCAGGCTGCGCTGGTTGAACTTGAAGGCGCTGATGCCGCCGGGGTTGACCACCTTGACGCCGATGGTCTGGCTGGAATGGATGGTCAAGGCCACGTAGTTGTTGATCTCTTCCTGAGTCTTGCCGGAAGCCAACAGGCGCAGGAAATAATCGTCGCTCCCCAGCATGACGTAGCCGCCCACATCCAGCAGCGGCACGTCGGCCATTTCATGGTGGGCCTGACGGGCGTTGATGGGCAGCACGGCCGGTTCGAAGCCGGCGGTGTAACCCATCTCGGCATAGCGGTAGCCGGTGGTGAGGGTGGACGGAACCGCATGGCCGCAGCCGGCGCGCATCAGGCCGTGGCGCTGCACCGGGTCGCCGCGATGGTCCTCGGGTAGCAGGTTCCGGGCGATGGTGACCTTGCCACCGCCGATGTGGGTGTGCATGTCGATGGCCCCGGCCATCAC
>VEPB01000350.1 GCA_012026715.1 Methylococcaceae bacterium
CACAGGCCCGAAGCAAACCCAAGGCGTTCTGCGCCACGGCACTGAACCAGGTCTCCGATGGAGCCCCCGGTGCAGCAGAGGCAGAACCAGGTGGGCGCGCATGAACCGGGAATCGAACAAGCCCCGGATGAGGATGTCGGCCACCGGAGCCAGCGCCCGGACCAGGGCCAGAGCGAGGGTGAGCTTGTTGCGATTGCCGGTGGCGGGCACGAGGCGGGAGAGGACGGGCAGCACCCACCTGCGGTCTTCGGCGGTGATGCTGCTGATGCCGAGGGTGACCCAATTCTGGGAACGCAGGTACTCGGGCCGGTTGATCTTCCGGGCATGATCGAAGTGGAGGTCACAGCCTGGAGCAGAAAGAGAACCGCGGGGAACCAGGGTATCGTCGATCACCAGCACGATGGCATCGGGGGCCAGGACCGCCAGCACCAGGGAAAAGGTGGCGCGGGCCAGGGGCACGATGCGGACGCTGCCGCGTTCGATGAGCTTGTAGTAGGTAGTCCAATGTTTGCGGCGGCAAATCGCCGAGAGGGCGCGGGTGACCCAGCCCTCGGGAGCGACCAGGCAGGCGCAGAGCAGTTCGACGAAGGTGGCGCGGGAACGGATGGGGACTGCGAGCAGGAGCTGGGAAAGCCATAGGGAGAGTTGGGTGCGAGCGAGGCTGGACAGAGGCATGGGGGTCGGCCGGGAGCAAAAAATCGCTCCCTATTGGCCGCGCCCCAGCTGACTCAAAAAGCCAAGTCAGCTGGGGCGCGGCCGCACGACCTCCGGGGCTTGTCAAGCACTATTTGGCGTCCTGTGAAAATTCCGGGCACAAAAAAGCCGCCGGCTCCTTGGGATGCCTGCGGCGTGAATGTCTGAATGTCTAAAGTTGAGTAAGTATAAGGTAGCTGAGCGGCTGCTTGCCGCGCCCGGAGCGGCCTGATGCGCCGGTTTCTGCGGTAAAATCGCGCGCCACACGAACGACCAGGAGCCAGCCCGTGTTAGATCCCCGTTTATTCCGCAGCCAACTCGACGAGGTGGAGGCGCAGCTTGCCCGCCGCGGTTTCCGGCTGGATTCCGAAGCCTTCCGGGCGCTGGAAAACCGCCGCAAGGACGTCCAGGTCATCACCCAAAACCTGCAGAACGAGCGCAACACCCGCTCCAAGTCCATCGGCCAGGCCAAGGCGCGCGGCGAGGATATCCAGCCGCTGCTGGACCAGGTCGCCCACCTGGGCGACGAACTGAAGCGCAACGAGCAGGAGTTGGAAGCCATCCAGGCCCAACTGGAGGACTGCCTGCTGGGGATCCCCAACGTCCTCGATGCCGATGTGCCGGACGGCGGTGGCGATGCCGACAACGTGGAAGTCCGCCGGTTCGGGGAGCCGCGTGCCTTCGCCTTCGAGCCCAAGGATCACGCCGAACTGGGCCTGCCCCTGGGTCTGATGGATTTCGAGGCCGCCGCCAAGCTCACCGGCGCCCGCTTCGTCACCCTGTTCGGCGGCCTGGCCCGCATGCAGCGGGTACTGACCCAGTTCATGCTGGACCTCCACAGCGGCGAGCACGGCTACACCGAGACCTACGTGCCCTTCATGGTGAACGCGGACAGCCTGCGCGGCACCGGTCAGCTGCCCAAGTTCGAGGAAGACCTGTTCAAGCTGGTCCGCGATCCGCCCTACTACCTGATTCCCACCGCCGAGGTGCCCGTCACCAACCTGGTCCGCGACGACATCGTCGAAGCCGAGCGGCTGCCCCTGCGCTACGTCTGCCATACCCCCTGCTTCCGCAGCGAGGCCGGTTCCGCCGGGAAGGACACCCGCGGCATGATCCGCCAGCATCAGTTCGAGAAGGTGGAACTGGTGCAGATCGTCCGGCCTGACCAGTCTTCCGCCGCCCACGAGGAACTCACCCGCCACGCCGAAACGGTGTTGGAGCGGCTCGGCCTGCCCTATCGGCGCATGGTGCTGTGCGCTGGCGATACCGGCTTTTCCTCCGCCAAGACCTACGATCTGGAAGTTTGGCTGCCGGGCCAGCAGGCTTATCGGGAAATCTCCTCCTGCAGCAATTTCCGCGACTTCCAGGCGCGGCGCCTCAAGGCGCGCTGGCGCAATCCCGAGACCGGCAAGCCGGAACTGGTCCACACCCTCAACGGCTCCGGCCTGGCGGTGGGCCGTACCCTGATCGCCGTCATGGAAAACTACCAGGAGGAAGACGGCCGCATCCGGGTTCCGGATGTGCTGCGCCCTTACATGGGCGGCTTGGAGTTCATCGGCCGGGGCTGACCCGGTTTCCCTCAGGTTCCGGCTCGCCATGGGGCGTGGTCGGAACCGTAATCCCCGTTCGCAACCCGCACGACCGAAGGAGGTCCCATGTCCGAAATCATCTTCAAGACCGGCGAAGCCACCGTATTTGCCGCGGATGGCCAGTACACCGACGCCATGCCGGAAATTCTCATTGGCACGGTCGACGGTCCGGTGGGTCAGGCGTTTGCCAACATGATGGGCCAAACCGCCGGCCACACCCGCATGTTCGCCATCCGCGCCTGCAACCAGATGGTCAAGCCGGCCACCATGATGGTGCCCAAGGTGACCATCAAGAGCTCGGCCTACGTCAACCTGTTCGGCGGCGTGGTGCAGTCGGCGACCGCGGACGCGGTGCTGGACTGCGTCATCGAGGGCATCATCCCGCGCGATCAGGTCGATAAACTGTGTATCATCAGCCTGATCTGGATCGATCCCCAGTGCGCCACCGACCCCAACCTGGATGAGCAGGACCTCTACCGCACCAACTACGAGGCCACCAAGCTGGCGATCCAGCGCGCTTTGAAGGGCGAGCCCACCATCGATGAACTCATCGCCAACCGCCATACCATCAAGCACGACATGTACGATCCGGACGCCTGATCCGGCTCCCATTCGCAGCATCGCCGCAGTCGGTGCCCATGGCGAAGTGCGCCGCTTATCAAATGACTTGCGTGGCGCTTGTCGCAGAACTGGCTTGGTCGGGGCTTGCGCCTTATGATCGGACCACCTGGCTGCTGGAGGTGGTTCCGGTATTTGTGATATTGCCGCTTTTGTGGGCGACGCGCCGCCGGTTCCCGCTGACCACCTTGCTATATGTTGGCATCGTCTTGCACGGGTTGGTGCTGACCGTTGGTGGCTCGTACAGTTACGCGCGAGTCCCTGCCGGTTTCCAGATGCAGGAGTGGCTGGGACTGAGCCGCAACCCTTACGACAAGCTGGGGCACTTCTGTCAGGGATTCGTTCCGGCCCTGGCGGCCCGCGAGATCCTGCTGCGTGGCGAACATGTCCGAGGCCGACGGATGCTGCAGTTCGTGGTGCTATGTGTTGCCCTGGCTGTCAGTGCCGTCTACGAGTTGCTGGAGTGGGCGGCGGCATTGGTTTTGGGGCAGGGGGCCGATGAGTTCCTGGGGATCCAGGGCGATCCTTGGGATACCCAGTCGGACATGTTCATGGCGCTGACCGGCGCGGCGACGGTTTTGCTGTTGGTGGGGCGGTTTCACGATCGGGCGATTGCCGCGCTGCAGCCGTATCGCCCCGCTTCTGATGCGGCCGAGGATCTATAATCCACAGAACGGAAAACCGAGGTAGTAAATGATTGATCATCGAGTGTGGGTCGGAGCGTTGCTGGGTTGTCTGGCGGAACTTGCCGTCGCTGCTGAAACCCCGGCGCCGGTGGCGTCGCGGACACAACTGCAGCAGGCGCTGACGGCCCTCAATGCAGGACAGGTAGAAGCCGCCAAGAGCATCTTGAGAAATCTGGTCGCCGCCGATGAGGCCGCGCCGGTCAAAGCGGCCGTGGCGCCGGTTGCCGCGCCGGCACCGGCGCAGAAGTCGGTCGTGGCGACGGAAACCGGATTCGATGCCGGATTCCAGGTGTCCGGCTACCGCTATCAGGAACACGTGCCGGGCCGCGGCGACTTCATGCACTTGTCAGGACCCAAATTTGGCATCACCGCCAAGGGAACCATGGCGTTTCGCGACGGACTCTGGATGGCGGGCGATTTCCGCTTTGCTTACGGCTTCAATGAATACCGCAATTACGTCAAGCAGACCAAGAGCGGCATACCGGATTATCTGTGGGACGTGCGGGTGCTCGGCGGCAAGGATTTCATCTTCGAGAATGTTTCGCTGGCCGGCCGGAGCTTTGACTTGAGCGTATCGCCGTTTACCGGATTCGGCTATCGGAACCTGCTCAACGACGCCCGCGGATCTTACGGCAACAACACCTTCGGTTATTTCCGCGACAGCGAGTATTTTTACGTGCCGGTGGGGTTCACCTCGCGGTTGGGTCTGGGTTCCCAATCCCGCGTCAGCGCCACCTTCGAATACGACTATCTGGCCTTCGGTCGCCAGATTTCCTATCTCAGCGACGTGGGGCCGCGCTTTCCGGACCTCGCGAACGACCAGAACAGCGGTTACGGACTGCGTGGCAGCGTCTTCTACGAGCAGCCCAACTGGTCCATCGGACCTTACTTCATCTATTGGGACATCGACCGATCCGACTTCAGCGCGCGCGCCTACGAGCCCCACAATCAAACCGTGGAATACGGCGCCGAGGGCCGCTACCGGTTTTAAGTCGATTTTGGATTGAACCCGTCACTTGCGAAAGCGACTTCCGTTCCGCAAGTGACGGCGTCGGATTACTGAATCGGGATTTGCCTGACGTAGTCGGCCAAGCCGAAATAGTCGTACATCCATTGCATGGCGTCGAACACCGCCGGATCGGTCTTCTCGGGCGCCCCGCCTTTGATTGGCGGCCGGGGATCGTACTGCAACTCCAGCATCACCGCCTGGGTATAATCCCGGCCCCCGTTCAAATCGTTCTGGAAAACCTTCTTCACCAGCGCCAGCGCCATGTCGATACCGGCGGTCACCCCGGCACCGGTGATGATCTTGCCGTCGAACACGTAGCGCTGGCCGGACTTCGGGATCGCGCCGAAGTGTGCCAGCAGCTCGTCGGCGTGATACCAGTTGCTGGTGGCTTTCTTGCCTTGCAGGAGACCGGCGGCTCCCAACACCCAGGACCCGGTGCAGACGCTGGTGGTCCAGATCGTGTTCCGGTCCACCGCCTTGATCCAGTTCAGTACCTCCGTGTTGGTGGCCAATAGTGCGGTTTCGAAAGCGCCGCCGGGCACCACTAACACCTCCAGGTCGGTGGTGTTGCCGATGTTGCGGTGGGCGGTCATCTGCATGTTGCTGTTGCTGGTGATGACAGACTTGTAATTGCCCTGGGCATCCTTGGTGGCCGAGATGAGCATGGGGCGCAAACCAGCGGAGCTGAAAGTTTGGTAGGGTCCGAGGGCATCCATGGCATTGACGCCGTCGTAGATCAGAATGCCGATACCCCCGGATACATATTGCTTGGTGGCGTCGACGGTGGGTCTGATGTCCGGCGATGGGGCCAGCGCGATCAACTCCTCGCGGCTGAGGTGGCGGGCAGGATCGGTGGCCGACGCCGCCAGTGGCAGAAGGGTGGCGGCGATCAGAAGAAGACTGCGGGGAAGCATGAAAACGACCTCATCGTTGGGTTTGTGGAATCCCAGACAAAGCGAGATCCGTGCCGCAGCGGTAAAGTGCAGAATCGAGAGATATTATCGATCAGTGGCGTGGGCTGAGTCTCCGAGCCGTGGGGCGGATGCCGCAGCCACTGCGGCAAATGCCTCAACGTCAGGCCACAGGAGCGGCTCGGGCCGAGGCGTCCGCGTGAATGGCATCGGCCGCCTTCTCGCTGATCATATAGATGGCGCTGACGATGAAAAATCCGGGGATGCGGGGGAACACCGAGGCGTCGACGATGCGCAGGCCATTGACGCCACGCACCCTGAAGCGGCTGTCGACCACCGCCAGCGGGTCGTCGTCCGCTCCCATCCGGCAACTGCAGGAGGCATGATGGCCCCAGGCGTTGGCGCGGGCGAATTCCGCCAGTTGTTCGGCGGTTTGTAGCTGTGGTCCGGGGATCACTTCCCGGGCGACATGCTCGCGCATTTCGTCGCGTCCGGTGATGGACCGGACGAATTTGATGCCCTCCACCAGCGCCCGCAGATCTTCGCCGCCGGTGTCGTTGCCTTCCTCGAAATAGTGGAAGTTGACGTAGGGTCGCTCGCAGGGGTCGCGCGACTTGAGGCGAACCACGCCGGCGGTGTTGTTGGTGTGGGCCTTGAGGATGGCCCAGGTGAAATGGCGCTGATCCTCGGCGACCCGCGTGGAGTAGTCGGGCACATAGCCGGCGAAATATCCCGGCATGCCGAAAATGAACAGATCCGGGTTTTCCTGCAGCGGCGTCGACTTTTTGATGAGGGACACCACCGCGCCGTTGGTGGCGTACACGCCCTTGCCTTCCAGCCAGTCCTGGTAAAACGGATTGGGGGGCTCGCCGGGGCCGGGGATGTTGAAGCCCATGCCGCGCAGCATGGCGAAATCCTTCTTCATTTCGGTGATCACGCCGACCTCGTAGCGGTCCTGCAGGTTTTCGCCCACGCCGGGCAGGTCGATCTCCAGCGGGATGCCCATCTCCTTCAGATGCTTGGCCGGCCCGATGCCGGACAGCATCAGCAATTGCGGGGTGTTGAAGGCGCCGCCGGCCAGGATGATTTCGCGGCGGGCGCGGATCACCGCCTTCCGGCCTTGCGGCGGCTGCACCCGCTGATCCCGGTCTGCCCGATAGAGCTTGTGGCCCTCCAAGACTTCGATGCCCACCGCGGTCTTGCGGCCATGGGCGCCTTCGGCCAGGATGACCCGGGTCGCCAGGGTGTGCAGCTTGACGGTCAGGTGCTTGCCGCAGCTCCGCTGGACCTGGCGGATGTAATCCCGCGGGCCGGCCCGGCGGCCGTTGTAGGTGGTCAGCGGCAGCTTGCACAAACCTTCGTTGCGCAGCTTCACGGTGTGCCAGTCGTTGGGGTCGAGGCGGGCCTTGATCAGTTCCAGCGGCTTGCCGATGCTCTGCTTGAGCACTGCGGCGACGGCTTCCAGCACCACGTCGCGCAACTGCGGGTCGCGGATCACTCCCAGGACCGCATCCAGCGGCGGCAGGCTGGTGGGCAGCCAGCCGCCGAAGCCGTGGCGGGCCCGATTGCGGCCTCCGGGCTTGCGGTACTGGCAGTTTTCCAATCGCTCGAAATAACCGCGCATGGCCTCGCTGTTCCAGCTGGAGTCGCCGGTGAGGGCGGCGATGTAGTCCCAGTCTTCGTTGTGCGGGTAGACCAGGATCATCGCGTTGTGGGCGGTGCAGCCGCCCAGGGTGCTGCAGCGCGGGTAGAACACCCCGTCCTGGTCGGGCAGGAATTTGGGGTCGGTGCGCGACCGGGCATCGTCCCGGTAGTGGCGGACGAAAAAGTCCCAGCGGTAGGCCGGGTCTTCCGATGCCAGTGGGTGAAACAGCGGAATCCGGTAGTTGTCGTTTTCCTCGCCTCCGCCGGCTTCCACCAGCAGCACCCGGTGTCCCTGGCGGGCCAGGTTGGCGGCCAAGGGACCGCCGCCGGCACCGGACCCTACCACGATGTAGTCGTATTCCTCCTGAGCGGCGTCGTCCGGCGTGCAGACGATCTCGGGCCGGGGCCGGAGCGCGGTGCTGCAGGCGCTCAGCAGGCTGGCCAAGGCCGCTGCCGAGCCGGCCAGCAGTTTGCCGAATCGCCGGCGGGTGATGCCAGGCTTGGAATGATGCATGCTGACGCTCCGCGCGGTTCCGCGCTGTCGTTGGGGGTGGCCATCGGGCGGGGTTTACTTTGGCGCGGTTCGCTTTCCCGAGCAAGGAAAAATTCCCGTCTGGGAAGGGAGGCTTGCCGGTTCCAGGATTTACCGCAATTTACATTCGATTAACCCGAATTTAACCTGAGCGGGCCGATTCTGGAACAGGCAGCTCCGGATTCGCAGGGGCGCCCTTGAACCGAGGCTGACTATGAGCAAGCACGCAGAACCTTCCCGCCGATACCGGTTGCCCCGCGCCGCCGCGCCGCGCCAGATTCCCATGCCGACGGTTCCCACCGCGGTGCCGCGCGAGCGGACCTTGCACGGTTACGATTGGCTCAAGCAGGTCGCGGCCTGCCTCGGACTGGTGTCGGTTTCCGGCTGCATGACGGGGACGGCGGCGATTTCACCGGAGGAGACGGTCCGCACCATGGAGCGGTTCGCCTCGACGGGCGGTTATCGCCCGGTTTTGCGGTTTGCCGTGAGCGAACTGCGCGAGACCTGGAAACGCGGCGCTGTCAGCCTCGACGTCTCGCTGCTGGTGCCGGACGGCGCCGGTCCCTATCCGGTGGTGGTCTATCTGCCGGCGCTGGGCGCCGATGCCGGATCCGCGCCGATGTGGCGCAAGGCCTGGGCGGAGGCGGGTTACGCGGTGTTGGCGGTGCAATCCGGGTCGGCCGCCAGCGCCCTCAATCCCCTCGGCAAGGCCGGGCAGGACGATCGGCGCGACATCGGCCGGCGCCAGTTCTCGCGAGCCTCTCTGGAACGGCGACTGGAGGATTTCGGCTGGGTGGTGGCCGAGTTGCGGCAACGGGTGCGGGCGGGCGCGGTCCCGTACCGGGCCGTGGATCCGGGACGGCTGGCAGTGGCCGGCTACGATCTGGGAGCGCAGACCGCGGCAGTCCTGGCCGGCGAATCGGTCAAGGCGAAACGGCCCGACGCGACTGGGCTGCGGGCCGCCATCGTGCTCAGTCCGGCGGTCGATCTGGCGGAAGGGCGCTTGGCTACCCGCTACAAGAGCATCCACATGCCCCTGTTGGCGGTCACCGGCGATGAGGACCGTGATCCCTACGGCATCAGCTCGCCATCGCTGCGGCCGGCCATCTGGCAACATGGGCCGGCGGGCGATGACTACCTGCTGCTGTTGCGGGATGCCACGCACCGGGATCTGGCGGGTACCGAACCGGGAAGCCCGCAAGCTGGAGATCCGGCTCAGGCCGGATACCTGGCGGAAGAAGCCGAGCCGGCGCCGGAAGACGGGGATGGCGGGCTGCACCAGCGGTCCCGAGACGGGCGGCGGAGTCGCGCGTTCGGGGGCGGCGGCAGCCTTTCGGGCGTCGCCGGTCCGCCGCGCCGGCGCGGCGCGGACGGACGTCTGGCGGCGGCGGTGCGGGCCGTGACCACGGCTTTCCTGGATGCCACCGTCAAAACCGATCCGGCGGCGCGCCAGTGGCTGCAGCACTCGGCTCCCGGCTGGCTGGCGCCGGTGGCGATCCTCAAGTCCAAATAGGCCTGGCGATCGGCTCAGGTTGCAGGGCGGGCTTCAGCCCGCCAACCGAGCCATCAGACCCCGTATCCCCGGCAGACCTGATCCAGCGCCGCAATCCTGGCCCGATCGGTGGCGAACGGGCAGGGGACTTCCTTCACGTGCTCGAAATAGCGGCCGGTCGTTTGTGCCAGACTGGGTTCGGTGGCCAGCCAAACCGGGGTTACCGCGGCCTGGTCCGGGGTCTCGTGACCGCCGAATCCCAGCGCGTGGCTCAAGGCGGAATGCACATCGCCGGAATGGCAGGCATTCACCGTCACGCCGTACGGTTCGAAGCGTTCGGCCTGGACCACGGTCAGCATCCGGTTGGCCTGCTTGGCCTGCCGGTAGGCGCGGTGCTGGTCGTAGCGGCGCCGGCGGAATTCCGGGTCGTTGATCTCCAGATCGCCGGCCCAGTAGCTGGCCACGTTAACCACCCGCGCCGGCGCCGCCTTGGCCAGTTGCGGCAACAAGGCTTCGGCGAGGCGGTAATAAGACAGCACATTGGTGGCCCACTGCAACTCGATGCCTTCCGCGGACTCCTTGCGTTCGGTCGGCGCAATCACCGCATTGTTGACCAGCACCTGGATCGGCCGGTCCCACTGTGCCGCAAAGGCCGCGATGGAGGCGCCCAACGACAGGTCGACCACGGCGCAGCCGATCCGTTCATTGCCGGTGGCATCCTTTAGGGCGGCGACGGCCGATTCTCCCCGTGCGCGGTCGCGGCACAGCAGCACCACCTCGAAATCACGCACCGCCAACTGGCGGGTGATGGCGTGGCCGATGGCGCCGGTTGCGCCGGTGACGATCGCGACGGGCAGCATTCAGGCAACCAGCACGCCCTTGGATCGGGCTTTAGGTTCGTTGCGGGGGTGGTGGACGGAATTCAGTTCGGGGTCGGTGAATGCCAGGTAAACGAATATCCCGTAGATGCCCAACAACAGGTAGGACTTGATCCAGAACAGGATCTGCATGGTGTGGAGCAAATGGGAATGCTGCCCCAGCAGGGCGTTGAGCGATGCGAACAGGTCTTCGATCATGGCGGTGAGCCTCCTCTAAACCGGCGTCTGGGCTACTCAATAAACCGAACGACACCGATTGGTCAAGGGGAGGCGGGCAGACCGGGGCGGTCAGGGCTTGGGGTTGCCGCGGCCCAGCGCCGCGTCGGTGCGCTTCTTGACGATGGCGAGCCAGTGCCGCGCCCAGGCAAATTCGCTGCCGAGTATGGCCAGGCCCGCGGGTATGACCACGATGGCCGGTCCCGGCAGAACGATCATGGCGACCCCGACCAGCACCACGGACAGGCCGACCACCGCGATGACCCAGCGGCGGGCCACGCGGTAGGTCTTGATCACGACGGGGTGATTCCACATGGCGACGGAGCAGGATCAGCGGGATGGGCGAAGTATACCCCGCCTACCCCCCTGGCGCGTCAGCCAGCCGACTCGTCCGCCGGGTCAGACCGACCGGTCGCGGCTGCGGGGAGGTGGGTCGGCCGTTACCGGATCGACCAACTGCTGCGGACGCACATCAGCCTCGATGGTGCCGTTGGCCGTCTCGGTCGCTCTCCGCCGCCGGCCGGTTTCCAGCCGTTGCCGGCTCAATTCGACCAGGCACCGGGTCGCCGCCACGCGAGTCCATGGGCGAGCCTCGGGGTCGTTTTGCAGGGCGCGAAGTTGTTCGACCAGTTCGGGCGGCAGCGGCTGTCGGTTTGCCAGTACATGCACGGCAAAGCTGCGATAGCGCGGATCGCCGCTGCTGAGCCAGCCGACCAGTTCGTCGCTGCGCTGGGGCCAGCCGACGGTGAGGTTGTGGCGGAGATCGGCGGCGAATCCGGAGTTGGGTCCCATCACCTCGTGGTCGGTTTCCAGCAGGATCAGCGCGGTACCGGCGACGGCGGGTTGGCGTATCCGGCTCGCCAGCACCGCCAGCGGTTCAGCCAGGTCACTGCGGACGCCGTCGGTTCGGGGTGCGGCTTCCAGGGCCGAAGTGAGGTCGCCGAATGTCAGCGCGGCGGTCTCCGGTTCCAGGGTTGCGGCGATTTTGTCGAGGGCGTAGACCGTGGCGCTGGCCAGTTCCCGATCTCCTCCGCGATGCACGGCCAGCAGATCGGCGACAACCGCTCGGGCCTGTTGTGGCGCCATGAGCTGGCCTGCCGGCGCCAAGGCATAAATGCCGCTGCGCTGAACGGCGAGATCCTGGGATCGCAGGGTGTTTCGCAGATCGCCCAGCAGCACTTGGGCACTGGCCGGATCGATGCGGGTTAGGAAATTGCCCAGCGCAGCGGCCGCCGAAGCGCGAACGGCGGGTGCTTCGGCCTTCAAGGCCAGGCGAAGTTCGCCTACGACCGCGAGGGTCTGGCTAGCGTCGAGCGTCCCCGCCAGATTGCCGAGGGCATAGGCGGCGGCGCTGTTTACCGCCGAGTCGGCCGAGCGCATCGCATCTAGCAAGGCCTTGACCAGGCCGGCCGCGGCTTCGGTGTCCATCGGAAGGTTCGCGTGGCCTAGAGCCTGGATGGCGTTGTGGCGTGCCTCGGCATCGCCGTCGTGGAGC
>VEPB01000216.1 GCA_012026715.1 Methylococcaceae bacterium
AGTTCCAGCAGGCTACGGACGCGCCGCTCCAGCGCGGCATAGGTCGCCTCGAAGGCGGCCTCGATTTCCTCCGGCGTACCTTTCACATGGGCCGGGTCCGGCAGACCCCAGTGGCCGCGCACTGCCTTGCCCAGGTAGACCGGGCAGGTCTCCCCGTCCGCCGATGCGCAGACGGTGATGAGAATGTCGATGTCCGCATCTTCGAACTCGTCCCAAGACTGGCTGCGATAGCCTTCCATCGGCAGCCCGTGGCGGGCCAGGGTCGCCAGGGCGTTTTCGTTGACCTTGCCGACCGGATGGCTGCCGGCGCTGTAGGCACGGAAGCGGCCCTGACCCAGATGATTGATCAGGGCTTCGCCCAGGATGCTGCGACAGGAATTGCCGGTGCAGAGGACCAGAATGTTGAGTGGGCGTTGATTCATGGGTGGTTCCTGAGACTGGATGTGGACTCGATTCGGGCCGGCGCGCCATGGAGTTGCGACAACCCCCGGGCACCGATCGGAGGTTCGGTCAGCCAGGGGATCAGCGCGCAGCGGGGCGCCAATTCGCCGGCAACCCGCTGGATGTAAGGAATCTCGTAATGACCCCGTTGTGCCAGTTGGGGATCGCGGGTACCGCTGGCCACCAGGCTTTGGTTGATCACCCAGGCGAAGGGCCGGATCCCGGCGCGCACCAGATCCTGTTGCAGCCGTTCAGCTTCGTGGACCGGGGTGGCTTCCGCCAGGGTGGCGAGGATGACCCGGGTGAACGCCGGGTCCCGCAAGCGCGGGAGTAATTGCCGGACCGCTTCCGGCATGTCCCCCTGGACTCGCATCACTTCGCGATGGTAGGTCTCGGCGGCATCCAGCAGCAGGATGGTGTGGCCGGTCGGCGCCGTATCCAGCACCACGAAGGCGCCGGTGCCGCCATCGACTGCCTTCGCAAATGCCCGGAATACCGCGATCTCCTCGGTGCAGGGCGACCGCAGGTCCTCCTCCAGCATGGCGAGGGCGCCTGCGTCGAGGTTTGCGGCGGTTTTCTCCAAGACCTCCCGGCGATAGCGGGCGACCTCTGCTTCCGGGTCGATGCGGCTGAGCGTCAGGCCTGCGACCGGGCTTTCGACGGCGGCGGCCACATGGGCGGCCGGATCGGTGGTGGAGAGCAGTACCCGATGTCCCCGCAAGGCCAGGCGGGTGGCGATGGCCGCGGCGACGGTGGTCTTGCCCACGCCGCCCTTGCCCATGGTCATGATTACGCCATGTCCCGATCGCTCCAGTTCGTCGACCAGATCGGCGAGCGAGGGCAGAGGAGGCGGTGCGGCTTTCTCGACGCAGCCGGAATCGGCCGTTGGATCTGGAGCCGAAACGGCGCGCAGCGCGGCGATGCCCACCATGCCGCGGGGGACGAAGGGCGTGACGAAGCGGGGCAGGGCGGCGAGCGCCGCCGGCATGGCGGCCAGGGCCTCGGTGGCCCGCCGCTCCATGGCGTCGGCGACGGCATCGCCGGGCTGCCGGGCTTGGAACAAGCCATTGATGGCCAGAACCTGATTGCCGATCCCCAGTTCACCGAGTTCGCCGCGAGTGCGCTCCGCCTCCCGCAGGGCCGAAGTTTCCGGCCGGCTCACCAGGACGACGGTGGTTTGCCGCGGATCCGCCAGTTGTGCCACGGTCGCCGCATACAGCGAGCGCTGCTTTTCGAGTCCCGCCAAGGGGCCCAGGCACGACGCCCCGCCGGTGCTCGAGGCAATGTAACCGCTCCAGGCCGCGGGTAGCGAAAGCAGCCGCAGGGTGTGGCCGGTGGGCGC
>VEPB01000513.1 GCA_012026715.1 Methylococcaceae bacterium
GCCGAAGGCTATGACCTGGTGCCACAATACCGTGACGCCGACCTGGTGGTGGTGAACACCTGCGGCTTCATCGACGCCGCCGTGGAGGAATCCCTGGACGCGATCGGCGAGGCCATCGCCGAGAATGGCAAGGTGATCGTCACCGGCTGCCTGGGCTCGCGGGAGGCCGAGATTCGCAAGCGCCACCCGCAGGTGCTGGCGGTCAGCGGCGCCCATGCCTACGAGGAGGTGATCGGCGCCATCCACCAGCACCTGCCGCCGCTGCACGATCCCTTCGTCGATCTGGTGCCGCCGGAGGGCATCAAGCTGACGCCGCGCCACTACGCCTATCTGAAAATCTCCGAGGGCTGCAACCACCGCTGCAGCTGCTGCATCATCCTGTCGCGGCGGGGCGATCTGGTGAGCCGGCCGGTGGGCGAGGTGCTGGAGGAAGCCGAACGCCTCGCCAAGGCCGGCGTGAAGGAACTGCTGGTCGTGTCGCAGGACACCAGCGCCTACGGGGTCGACCTGAAATACCGCACCAGCTTCTGGGGCGGGCGTCCGCTCAAGACCCGATTCTACGACCTGGCCAAGGCGTTGAGTGATTTGGGCATCTGGGTGCGGCTCCACTATGTCTACCCCTACCCCCATGTGGACGAGGTGCTGCCGCTCATGGCGGAGGGCAAGATCCTGCCCTACCTGGACATCCCCTTCCAGCACGCCACGCCCCGCATCCTGAAGGCCATGAAGCGGCCCGGCGACATCGACCGCACCCTAGAGCGCATCCGCCGCTGGCGGGAGATCTGCCCCGAGCTGACGCTCCGCAGCACCTTCATCGTCGGTTTTCCCGGCGAGACCGACGACGATTTCGAAGACCTGCTGGATTTTCTCGACCAGGCCCAGTTGGACCGGGTGGGCTGCTTCGCCTATTCGCCGGTAACCGGAGCCGCGGCCAACGAACTGCCGGACCAGGTGCCGGAAGAACTCAAGCAGGAGCGGCTGGCGCGCTTCATGGAATTCCAGGAAGGCATCAGCGCCGACCGGCTAGCGGCCAAAGTCGGCCGCCGCGAGCAGGTGCTGGTGGACGAGGTGGTGGAGGAAGGCGCGGTCGCCCGCACCCGCGGCGACGCGCCGGAAATCGACGGTCAGGTGTTCATCGACGGCGCCACCCATCTGCAGGTGGGCCAGTGGCTCGACGTGATCATCGAGGAATCCGACGAACACGACCTATGGGCGCATCTGCCGGGCGAGAGCGTCAAGGTGAGATAGCGCCAGCACCAACACCGCGGCAAATTGCCGAGCCAACCACGAGAGCGAGGTTGGAGATTCACGGCAGCTTGAAATGGACTGGTGATTGGTCCGGCCCATCAGCGAATGCCGGAACCGGTCTCGACGACGGATCCGAGGTTTCCGACGAGCCCCGCTCGAAATCGAGGTTGCAACGATCTATTCCAAACCACACACCCAGAGCCAGGCGACCCTGGGTGTCGGATTGATCGGCCAATATGAGGGATCGCGGAAGCAGATTGGCTCAGGATGACTTGATGTTGACCTTGGGCATCCAGCCCGTCTTGCCGGCGCAGTCGCCGTCCTTGATCGTCACCCGTACAAAGCTGATGTAGTTGACGGTTTGCTCTTCCTCCACGGTCGCCGAGGTGCCGGCCACCACATTGCGGCAGATGATGCTGTCATCCTCCTCGTCCGCCGCCGAACCGAGCTTGCCGGGGGCGTTGACCAGAATGGTGTTGCCGATGTTGGGGCTTTGAATCGTCACCGTCTGGCCGGCGCTCACCACCGCGGTCTTGTAAGGCTTTGAATCGTCGCCGCCTCCGCTCATCAGCAGGGCCAGGATGATGACCACCACGGCACCGCCGGCAGCATACATCGCCTTGGGATTAGTCTTCAGGGCTTCCACAACTCCGCCCACGGGAGAATTCGCGTTGTTTTCGTCGGACATTGGGTTTTTTACCTCCTCTTTATTATGTTTCCCCCGGAGCGACACCGAAGGGGCCCGCGCACGTTACCACGTTGCCGTTTTGATGCAAACCGGAATCTCGATGCTCCGAGATCCGGGCCAAACTCCGTATTCTTCCGAGGATTCCGGCCCAGTAACCGGAGTCGTTTTGCAGCCCGCCTGCCGTCAAATCACCCAGCGACTGGATTGGGCCGAATCGCGGAAGCCACCGACCTGGGGTACCTGAGGGCCAGAGGTTCGGCGGCTATCCCCAAGTTCGTCCGCGGCGCCCGATGAATCTGGGCAGTCTGCAGCCGTGCCCCGTTGGCGTCTTTCTTCAGGGTGTCCGGATGGTTCACCGTCTGGTGTTCCGGCCGCACATCCCAGCCACCCGGTTGGTTCAGGTCGTTTCGTCATCGCGCTCAAAAGGGCCGGCCGTATCGCGCCGCCCGCTGAGATGGCGCGGCTTGAATAATCAAAGTTAAAACATATATCTATGACCTGCCGATTTGTCCAAGACAAAAACCGGCCGATACCACCCAGGCAGCGCCAAGAACTCACCGGAAACATTGTTTCGGCTACGCTTCAGTGCAGAATCACGTACCTGGGTCCCGCCACCAACCTCCATGAACCCCAGCCCGAGCCACAGGCTCCATGCGCCGCATGTCCCTGCCCTGCCCGAATCCCGATTTTGGGTACTGGCCGGACTCCTGTTGGCGCTCATGGCGCCTCCGCTCTCGGCTGCCACCTATTATCGCAGCATCACCACCTTCAGCTGGATCGCAGCAGGCAGTCACACCCGGGTCACAGAGACATCTTCGCCCTACCGATTCACCAATGGCAGCGGCTGCGGCACGACGCTTCCGGTGCTGGACGATTCCATCTCCAACGCCATCCCCATCGGCTTCACCTTCCGCTTCGGCACCGTCAACTACACCCAGGCCTACATCCAGACCAACGGACGCATCCAGTTTGGCAACACCACCTGCGGTTTCGGCACCCAAAACATCGGGCCGCCGCAGACCTATCCCTACACCCCATTCCCCGACGGCAGCATGAACGCCGTCATGAAGATCTACGGGGCCGACCTGGATCCGACCCCGTACACCGCCTACCCGTCGGGCACGACCCAATGCGGCGGCAATTCCAACCCCAACTGCTACATCAGCTTCGCCACCCTGGGCACTGCCCCCAACCGGCAGTTCGTGGTGACCTGGAACAATGTGCCGGAGTGGATCAGCGCCTCGTCAAGCACCGGCAACTTCAACCTTCAGGCCATCCTCAACGAGAACGGCAGCTTTGTCTATCAGTTTGGGGTCAACGTCCAGCCCTCCACCTCGGAACGGGCCGAAACCGGCTGGCAGCTGTCCGGCAGCGACTACGATTCGGTCAGCGTGGGCCAGATCCAACCCAACAACTCGGCCTTGTTGTTTTCCACCACCGCCCCGCCGACTCTTCACCACCTGGAGCTTTCCGCCCCCACTGCCACCGGATTGACCTGCCTGCCGACCACGCTGACCATCCGGGCCTGCGCCAACGCCGCCTGCACGACACCTTATACCTTGGGCGTCTCAGGCATCATCAATACCGCGGGCTCGGCCACGGTGAATTGGGAAGGCGGCATCGGCTCCCTCAGCATTCCCGCCGGCAGCAGTTCCATTACCAAGAACATCCAGGTGATCACCCCCAATTCACCGGAGATCATCAGCACTTCGGTCACGCCAACGCCCGTGAGCGGGATGCTGTGCAACCTGGGGGGCTCCACCTCCTGTCAGTTCACCGCCGCCGCCGCCGGTTTCGCCCTGAGCTTCTCGCCTTCGGCCCTGACCGCGGAAACCACCGGCGGCCTGCGCGTCAGCGCGGTGCGCCAATCCGACAACAGCCTGGCCTGCGTCCCGGCTTTCGCCAGCGTCTCCAAGCCGGTTACTTTCACTTGCAGCTATCTCAACCCGACGAGCGGTACGCTGCCGATCCGGCTCAACGGCAGCGTGCCGCTTGCCGCCGGCCTGACCTCTGCCTGCAGCGGCACCGGCGCCTCCATCAACGTAGCCTTCGACGCCAACGGCTCGGCCAGCCTGCCCATCATCTATGCCGATGCCGGCCAGATGCGGGTGAACGCGAGCTTCACCGGCACCAGCGGCACCGAGGCCAACCTCAGCCTGACCGGATCGGCCAGTGTCGTGTCCGCCCCGGCCGGCTTCGGCTTCAGCGCCATCCGCCAGACCGCCGCCCCCAATCGGGCCAACCCGGCGGCCGCCGATGCTTCCGGCGGCGCCTTCGTGCGCGCCGGCGAGACCTTCAGCGCCACTGTCACCGCCCTCAATGCCCTGGGCAACGCCACCGCCAACTTCGGCCGCGAAACCACTCCGGCCAGCGTCACTCTGAGCAGTACCCTGATTGCGCCCACCGGCGGCGCGACCGGCACCTTCAGCGGTGCCCTCGGCAGTTTCAACGCCGGCGCGGCGACCGCCGCCAACCTGAACTGGACGGAAATCGGCATCATCGGACTGACCGCCCGCTTGTCCAACGACAACTACCTGGGCTCGGGCCTGGCGCCCAGCGGCAGCAGCGGCAACGTCGGCCGATTCATCCCCGACCATTTCACCCTCGCCTCGGCCAGCCTCGTCCCACGAATCGACAACGCCGGCTGCGCAACCAGCGGCTTCAACTACCTGGGGGAACCGGCCCGGCTGAATTTCCGGCTGCAGGCCCTGAATGCAGGCAACGGCATCACCACCAACTACGACACTGCCAGGGGCTACAGCAAATTGAACGGCGCCGGAGCCGACTGGCTGGCCCGCGGCTCGGCCTCCCGCCTCGGCCTCGGCGCGGTCGACAAGCCCGTCAGCCCGGCCAGCTCAACGACCCTGAACACCCGGCTGGCCATGGTGCCCTCGGCGGGGGCGGCCAGCGGCAGCTGGAACGCAGGGATCGGCGATTTCACCGGTTATTTCGCGGTACAGCGGGCCGCCGCGCCGGACGGCCCCTACAGCAGCGTCAAATTGGGGATCTATCCCACCGATGCCGACGGCATCACCGCCGCCGCCGTGAACCTGGACACCGACCTCAACGGCAGCAACGACCGCATCGACCTGGGGATCACGACCTTGCTGCGGTTCGGCCGCATCCACATCCTCAACGCTTACGGCTCGGAGCTGCTGCCCCTGGCGGTACCGGTCTATGCCGAACACTATGCCGGTTCCGGGTTCGCCGTGAACGCCGCCGACAGTTGCACCGGCCTGGCCCTGACACCATCGGCGAGCAGCGCGCCGACCAGCTACCGCTGGGGCGATCTGACCCTCGGCAATCCCCAGCGCAACCTCGCGGTGGACTCCACCCAGCCCGGTACCGCCGCAAATCCGCTGACGCTGGCCGGCGGATCGGCCTTGGTGTTGATGAGCGCGCCCGGCACCGGCAAGGACGGCAGCCTGGATCTGACCCTGACCGTGCCGGCCTGGCTGCAGTACGACTGGAACGGCGACGGCGGTTATGCCGACGCCCCGACTGGACGAGCCGTGTTCGGCATCTATAAGGGCAACATCATCGACCAACGGGAGAACTATTAACCGAGGCGAATGCTCCGGCGCGATTAGCGGGCGATGGTCACGCTGACCCGCCGCTCCACATAGGTCAGTCCGTCGGCACTGCCGGGACAACCGCCGCTGGCGGGTCTGTTGCAAGCGGTGGAGACGATCCGGAATACGCTGACGCCGCTCCCCAGATCGGTGTAGCTGCCGAGCCGGCTGCAACTCACCGTGGCGACCCAGCCGGCCAGTCCGGTTCCGGGAAAACTCAGATTCGACGTGGTGGCGGGACTGCAGGCGGCACCGCCTTGCAGCACCGAATAGGCGGCCGACTCCGCGCCGGCCTGGGCCAGCTGCAAGGCGCGGGCGGCCTCCAGATCCTGCACCGAGGTGAGCTGCTGAACCCCGGAAAACCGGACCATGAACAGCCCCAGGAATCCCAGCACCACCACCAGGAAGATGGCCGTGAGCAGGGAAAAGCCCGACTGGCGCCGGCTAGGGGCTGACATGGACGTGCACCTCCTGATACAGCGCCACCGTTTCCCCTTCGCTGGTCAAGGCCAGCCGCAGGCTCACCAATCCCAGGCGCTGCAGATTGCCGCTCACCTGGGCAGCGAACTCACAGCCGCTCACGCCGGTGGCCAATACGGCCGCCGAAGCTCCGGCAAAATCGGTCGGCTGGGACTGCTGGAAACCATAGTTCCAGTAACGGGTGAGGGTTCCTGCCGTGGTGTCGCAGACGAAGGAAACCGGGGTGCCGACCACCTGGAAGCGGTGGGTCGGAGAATCGCCAGGCAAGAAGCGCTTGGTGGCGGCGAAGCCGAAGGTATCCTGGCCCGCGCCGATCGATGAAGCCGAAATCTGCGCCCGGTTATCGCCGCAATAGACATTGGGCAAGGCAGCAGCACACACCCCGCCGCCGTTGTTGTAGTAGTTGAAGATCACCAGGTAATCGCCGGCGAACTGGTTTGCCGCGGCGATCAGGTTGCCGAGGGTTCTGAGGCTGCTGCAACCGCTGCTGAAGCAGGCCGCCGCGGCAGCCTGTTCGTAGCGCCCGGCGAGCAGGGTCGGCACCAGTTCGAGCAATTGCCGGTCGCCGCCGATGCTGGTCACCCGCACGCTGTTGGGCAAGGCTCCGCGCAGTTCACGGCCCATGCGGCGCAGGGCCAGGTCAGCGGCATCGCTCAAGGCGGCCCGGCGGGAGCTGTCGAAATAGGCAGTCAAGGGCCGCTGCAGGAAGGCGGCGGTGATGGCGCCGACGATACCGGTGATGACGATGACCAGGATCAGCTCGACCAGGGTGAATCCGCTTTGGCATCGCTGCCGTCCCATCCCGCCCGACATGCTCATCCACCCTGTTTGGGCGAGTGGCGGAAACGGTATCCGCTGAGTGTCAGCACCGCGCTCCCGCCGCGCGACACCGACACGTCCACCTGCAACGCCGCATCGGCACTCAGTCCGTAC
>VEPB01000425.1 GCA_012026715.1 Methylococcaceae bacterium
AATGCCAATGTCGAATCAGCCGTTGGATCCGTCATTGAGGCGCTTGACACCGCGATTGGCAAGGTCGATACCTTCCGTTCCAAGCTCGGCGCCGTGCAAAGTCGATTCACCATGACCATCACCAACCTAGATTCGGCCATCGAAGCGCAATCCGCGGCTAAATCCCGCATCATGGACGCCGACTTCGCCGCCGAAACGGCAAATCTGGCCAAGGCTCAGGTCCTGCAGCAGGCCGGCACCGCGATGTTGGCTCAAGCCAACCAGTTGCCTTCTCAGGTACTGACCCTACTCAAGTAGTTAAGTACTAGACTGATAGCCAACTGGTTTTACGGAGGACACGGTCATGGTCAACGAAATCTCGGCAGGAGCACTGCAAGCCATGCCCTATTCCGCAGCTGAAGCGAATAGAAACCCGCAACCCCCCGCATCCGGGGCACCCTCAGCCCCTGCGGTCGAAGCCGACCGCAGGGAGCAAAAGAAGCCCAACGATGTGGCGCAACCTTCGGCCGAAGAACTGTCGAAGGCGGTGGACAAGGCGAACTCATTCCTTCAGTCGGTCCAACGCGGACTACAATTCCGCGTCGACAAAGACACGAACACTACCGTCGTCAAGGTCGTGGACAGCGAAAGTGGGGAAGTGGTCAGGCAAATTCCGCCCGAACGCACCTTGGAAATGCTCAGGGAAATGAGCGAGATGCAAACCAAGACGGGCTCTTTCCTGAAAGAATCTGCCTGATCGAAGCACTACCCCAGGTGGAGCCGGGATCTGCCGGCCCCACCTGAAACGATCGGCGTAGTCAGTTCATTGACAGGAGAGTTCCCAATGGCGACATCAAGCACTGGCCTTATCACCAGCACTGGTATCGGCTCCAATTTGGACATCACGACGATCGTCCAAAAACTGGTGGATGCTGAAGGCGCGCCGATCCAGGCCCGACTGGCCAAGAAAAAAACCGAAACGGATAGCAAGATATCCGCCATCGGTAGTCTCAAAAGCGCTCTCGAAGCCTTTCAAAAGGCGGCAAAAGCCCTGAAGGACGGTGACGCGTTTCAAGCTCACACCGCCACCTCAACCTACGACTCCATCGTCACCGCCAGCGCGAGCGCCAAGGCAGTTCCGGGAACCTACGACATCATCGTCAGCAAGCTGGCGACCAACCACCGACTGGCGAGTACGGGCTTCACCGCACCACAAGCGGCGGCAATGGGGACAGGGAATCTGACGTTCCAAGTGGGCAGTGACGTCAACAATAGCTTCACCGTAGCGATCGACGCCGGTCATCAATCACTGACGGATATTCGGGACGCCGTCAACAAGGCAGCCGACAACAAGGGGGTCATGGCTTCGATCGTCAATGCCGCCGACGGCTCGCATATTATATTTACCTCGAAGAACTCCGGACTGGCCAACGCCATCACCGTCACCGGTACCGATGGCCTCACCGGACTATCCAGCGCAAACCTCGAGCAAAAGGTTGCCGCGCAGGACGCCGAAGTCAAAATCAACGATTTCGACGTAACCAGCCCAAGCAACACCATCGCCGGCGCAGTCGACGGTTTGACGCTGAATCTGAAAACAGAAGCTCCTGCCACCACGGTTACGGTATCGGTCGCGACCGATACCACGGCGATCGAAAAATCCATGACCGATTTTGTCAGCGCCTTCAACAACCTGGGATCGGTGATGAAGAATTTCGACAGCTATGACACGACAAACAAAAAGGCCGGTGCGCTGTTTGCCGACTCCCTGGTTCGCAACCTGAAATCGCAGATTCGCAGTTCCTTGAGCACACCGGTGACCGGAACCACCTCCGACTACAACAGCTTGCAAATGATCGGTTTGGAAATCGATCGGAACGGCGTGATGTCCTTCAAGCAAACCACGTTTGAGACGGCCCTGGCAGCGGATCCCAATGGCGTGAGCTCTGTTTTTGGTTCCACTGACGGGGTTTCGACCCGGCTCGAAGCTCGACTTGACTCGTACTTGCAGACCGGCGGCCTGTTCGACAACCGCACCGAAACATTGAAAAACACCCTAAAAAGGATCAGTGACGACCAAGCCAAAACCGATGACCGACTGGCCACATTGGAAGCCCGTCTGCTGAAGCAATTTAACGCCATGGATTCCCTGGTCGGCAGCATCAATTCAACCGGTTCTTACTTGACTCAGCAGTTGGCCGCATTGAACGCATCGACCAAGAAATCGTGAGCACGATCATGAACCAGAAATCCTCGGAGACGACCATGTACCTTGCCCAAAAAACCCGCGGAGTCGGCGAATACACCCGCACCCATGTACAGAGCGATTTGCACAGCGCCTCCCCCCACCGCCTGATCCAGATGCTGATGGAGGGTTTCCTGACTCACGTGAATGTGGCGAAAGGCGCGATCGAGCATGGCGATATCGCGCAGAAATCCGAACAAATCTCCCGCGCCATCATGATCGTCGGCGGCTTGCAGGAAGCCCTCAACGGCGAAAAGGGCGGCGAGCTGGCGGCGCATCTCGCTGACCTATACCGCTATCTGCGGGACCGCTTGCTCCAAGCCAGCCGCGACAACGACCGCAAGGCCCTGGACGAAGTCAGCGGCCTGATGATCGAGATCAAAAGCGCGTGGGACTCCATCCCACAGGAAATGCACTACGTGACCCGGCAATAGAAACGAACTGTCATGGATCTCGCCAGCGACATCCTGCGTCTGAGCCGCCAGATCGCCGAGTTAGCCCAAGGCGAGAACCTTGATCTCGACGAACTGCAAACGGCGGTCTACCGGCGGGACTGTTTGATCCGCGATTGCTTCGCGGCACCGATTCCGGCAGAAGCTGCGGACGAGGCCGCCCAGTTCATCCACGCCGTCCTGGAAATGGACGCGGCGACATCCCAGACCCTAAGAAACCACCAACAGCGGATCGGCGAGGAACTGGGCTTCCTACGCCGTAGCCACAAAGCGGCCGACGCCTATTCCGCCGCCGAACAGGACTGAACCCCGGCGTTGGGTTGGCGAAAAGACGCCGATCCAACCATCCATCAATCTGAGCGATGTCTGGCTACGGCCTTACGCCACCCAACGAACTCAGGCCAATCCAGCCTTCATCCGCTCCATGGCCTTTTCCAGATTGGCCATGCTGGTGGCAATGGAGAGCCGCACGTGACCGGGACAGCCGAAGGCCGAACCGGGCACCACCGCCACCCCACCCTTCTCGATCAGGTATTCCGACAAGGCCAGATCGTCGGCCAGTCCCAGCCGCTCGATCGCCCCCTGCACCGAAGGAATGACGTAAAAGGTCCCGTCGGTTTCCAGGCACTGCACGCCGGCGATGCCGTTCAGTTCACCCACCACATAGTCATGGCGCTGCTTGAAGGCCTTGACCATTTCCCGAATGAAGGACTGGTCGCCGTTGAGCCCAGTCTCCGCCGCCACCTGGGAGATGGAGGTCGGATTGGAGGTGCTCTGGGACTGGATATTGGCCATGGCCTCGATCAACTTGGCCGGACCGGCCGCATAGCCGATGCGCCAGCCGGTCATGGAATAGGCCTTGGACACCCCGTTCAGCACCATGGTGCGGTCGTACAGTTCCGGGCAGGCGTTGAGGATGTTGCAGAAGCTGCCTTCCTGCCACACGATGTGCTCGTACATATCATCGGTGGCGATGACCACATCCGGGTAATCCTTCAGCACGGCGCCCAGCGCCTTGAGCTCGTCCAGGCTATAAGCAACGCCGGTGGGATTGGACGGGCTGTTGATCACGAACAGCCGGGTCTTGGCTGTCAGCGCCGCTTTCAACTGCGCCGGGGTGATTTTGAAACGCTGATCCTGGCCGGCGGTGACGATGACGGGGGCGGCACCGGCCAACAGCACCATGTCGGGATATGACACCCAATAAGGCGCCGGGATGATGACCTCGTCACCCGGATTGAGCAGGGCCTGAGCCAGATTGTAGAAACTCTGCTTGCCGCCGCAGGAGACCAGCACCTGTTTGGGCTCGTAATCGAAGCCGTTTTCCCGCTTGAACTTGGCTACAATGGCCTTCTTCAGGCCCGGGGTACCATCCACCGCCGTGTACTTGGTGAATCCGTCGTTGATGGCCTTGATGGCGGCCTGTTTGATGTGATCCGGGGTATCGAAGTCCGGCTCGCCGGCGCCCAGCCCGACGATATCCTTGCCGGCGGCGCGCAGGGCGGCGGCGCGGGCGGTGACCGCGAGCGTCGGAGAAGGCTTGATGGACTGGACGCGGTCGGAAAGTTGTATGCTCATTGCTCTTGGTAACCTGCTGTTCCTGAATGACTAAAGAATTGGCCTCTAAATGGCAGCAGTCCCACATGATACAGGACGGCGCCCAGCCCCTGAATCCTTCGCGGGAAAAATGCTTCAAGCTGCACAGCAAGTTCGAACCGGCGGGCGACCAGCCCGAGGCGATCCGCCAGCTGGTGGACGGAGTCAATGCCGGCGAGCTGCACCAGACCCTGCTGGGGGTAACCGGCTCCGGCAAGACCTTCACCATGGCCAATGTCATCGCGCAATTGCAGCGGCCGGCGCTGATCATGGCCCACAACAAGACCCTGGCGGCCCAGTTGTACGGCGAGATGAAAGAGTTCTTTCCGGAGAACTCCGTCGAATACTTCGTTTCCTATTACGACTACTACCAGCCGGAAGCCTACGTCCCCTCCTCCGACACTTACATCGCCAAGGACGCATCCCTCAACGAACACATCGAACAGATGCGGCTGTCCGCCACCAAAGCCTTGATCGAGCGGCGCGACACCGTGATCGTGGCGACAGTTTCGGCCATCTACGGCCTGGGCGAGCCGGCCTCCTACTTCGAGATGGTGCTGCACCTGGTGCGGGGCGATCTGATGGATCAGCGCAAGCTGCTGCGGCGCTTGGCGGAACTCCAGTACACCCGCAACGAAACCGAGCTGCGCCGCGCCACCTACCGGGTGCGGGGCGAAGTGATCGATATCTTCCCGGCCGAATCGGAGCGGGAGGCCCTCCGGGTCGAACTGTTCGACGACGAGATCGAACGGCTGTCCCTTTTCGATCCCCTCACCGGCGAAATCCTGTCCCGCATCGCCCGCTACACGGTCTATCCAAAAACCCACTACGTCACCCCGAGGGAGAAGCTGGTGGCGGCCGTGGACCAGATCAAGATCGAACTGAAGCAGCGGCTGGAGGAACTGCGCAAGCTCAACAAGCTGGTGGAAGCCCAGCGACTGGAGCAGCGCTGCCTGTTCGACATGGAGATCATCCTGGAAGTGGGCTACTGCTCCGGCATCGAAAACTACTCCCGCTACCTGTCGGGAGGCCAGCCCGGCGAGCCGCCGCCCACCCTGTTCGACTACCTGCCGCCCGACGCGCTGGTTCTCATCGATGAAAGCCACGCCACCATCCCCCAGATCGGCGCCATGTACCGGGGCGACCGCTCGCGCAAGGAGACCTTGGTGGAATACGGCTTTCGGCTGCCCTCGGCACTGGACAACCGGCCGCTGAAATTCGAGGAATTCGAGGCGCGGGCGCCGCAGCGCATCTACATCTCGGCCACGCCCGGCCCCTACGAACGGGAGCACTCCGGGGCCATCGTCGAGCAGGTGGTGCGGCCCACCGGCCTGGTGGATCCCGAGGTGGAAATCCGCCCCGCCATCTCCCAGGTGGAGGATCTGATGTCGGAGATCAAGCTCCGCATCGCCCGCAAGGAGCGCACCCTGGTGACCACGCTGACCAAGCGGATGGCGGAAGACCTCACCGAATACCTGCTGGACCACGACATCGCGGTGCGCTATCTCCATTCCGACGTGGAGACTGTGGAGCGGGTGGAGATCATCCGCGACCTGCGGCTGGGCAAGTTCGACGTGCTGGTGGGCATCAACCTGCTACGGGAAGGGCTGGATATCCCGGAAGTCTCCCTGGTGGCGGTGCTGGATGCCGACAAGGAAGGCTTCTTGCGCAGCACCGTCTCGCTGATCCAGACCATCGGCCGGGCCGCCCGCAACCTGCAAGGCAAGGCCATCCTCTACGCCGACCGAATGACCGGCTCGATCGAAAAGACCCTGGAGGAAACCGACCGGCGCCGCGCCAAGCAGATGGAATTCAACCAGCGCATGGGCATCGTGCCCAAGAGTGTTTCCCGCGATGTCACCGATATTCTGGAGTTGACCATCCCAGGCGCCGGCTTCCGCCAGGCCGAGTCATCCCCCAGGCGCAAGGCGGCCGAGCCCGCCGCCGAATACACGGTGCTCGCCCCCCAGGACGCCGACAAGCTCATCAAGCAACTGGAAGACAAGATGTACGCCTGCGCCCGTGACCTGGAATTCGAGGAAGCGGCCCGGTTGCGCGACGAGATCAACCAGATCCGCTCGCAGTCGCTGATCGGCTAAGCCACAGCTGTCCGCGGGGCGAATCGGCCGACCGGGACCGAGCCTGACTCAGATCTCCCCTAACCTTGCCGCTAGCCGCGTTGGAAAGCCGGCGCTTGTGGGCTATGGTTGTTTAGTCGTTACTTATCGAATCGGCACTTCAGGATGAAGAACACGCCCCACCGCAACGCCGTGTCGTTTACTGCAAACCAGGTCGCCCCATGTCGACGCCGTTATCGTTGATCGTCGTCGCGGCATTGCTGGTCGCCGCCCTGATGATGCGCAACTGGCGCCAACTCCGCCGTCAATTGGGCCATTATCGGCGCCTGGCCGAACGCCAGGGCCTTATCGCCGAGTCACTGTTTTCCGAACTGGCCGCTGTGCGCTCCGAGCTGGCATGGACGACGGCCCGCCACACAGCCGCCGAGAAACTCTCCTCCGAAACCTGCTGGGATTGGAATTTGAACACCGGGGACTTCCGCATTTCCAATTCATGGAAATCGGCTCTCGGATTTAAAGATGCCGATCTTCCTTCGGCGCTCGGTACCCTGGAACTGCTGCTGCATCCCGACGACCGCCAACGCGTGCTCGATCATTTGCAGAAAATCTCGCAATCCGCCGGTCCTTCGATCCACCAACTGCGCTATCGGCTGCACCACCGCGAAGGACTTTTTCTTTCTTTTCAATGTCGCGCCGTGCGGATGCGAGATCCCGACAGAAATTGCGACGTGGTGATCGCGGTGCAACGACCGGTCGATGGCGGGAACGCGGTTGCCTCTACCCGCGAGGACGCGCCGGAAACCACCGCATTCCTGCGGGACAGCCCCTTCCTCCTGGTGGAATGTGAAGGCGACGGCGCCGTCACCCGCGTCAATGCGTCAGCGGAACCGCTGTTCCGAAATCGGCTGAGAACCGCGGCCCAAGCGAATTTTTTCGACTTGTTGGCGCCGGAGGATCGGGACCGTTTGAGCCGTCACTGCGAAAGTCAGGATTTGGGAACATGGATCTCCTTCCATTCCCGCGTTACCGTGAAACCTGACGTAACCCGTCTCATCCACTGGACGACGACGCTGCGCCGCAACGATACCCCCGAACATCTCGGGCTCCTGTCCATCGGGATCGAACTCCAGCCATTGCCGCAGCCAGATCCTGCCCCGGCTTCTCACGCAAGCGACACCGACCGCGCAGGCCTGATCGCAGCATCCCTCCAAGATTTTCGGGCTTCCCTGGCGGCCATTTCCTGCAATGCCAGAAAAGCGTTGCCAGACACCCATTCGTCCCGTCCACGCCAATACCTGGAGAGCATCGCCCAGACCTCAGTCCGGCTGCAGTCGCTGGTTGAGCACCTGATGACGGTCTCAGATGCCGAAAAAGCCGGAACCGATTCCGGTCAAAACGCCTTTTTGCTCGATCAGATCCTGATCGACAGCTGTGAAACCATACGCCAACGCTGCCGTGAAAAAGGGCTTCAGCTGCGCTTGCGGGTCGCGCCGGAAGTGCCTCAGAACTTGGTGGGAGATCATGGCCTGCTCAGCCAGATTCTGACCCAACTGCTAGACAATGCCGCCAAATTCACCCGGCAGGGCTCCATCACCTTCACCGCAGAGCTTGGCCAGCGGCGCGGCAACCGCGTCAAATTGGACTTTGCGGTCGCCGATACCGGCGTCGGGATGGATAAGCAACTGGCTGAAAGCCTTATGAAACGACCGGCTTCTTCGGTTCGGACTCTTTCGGGTCTCAGCGTTGCCCGTCATCTGGTGCGTCAACTGGGGGGCAAAATCACGTTGGAGAGCATCCCGGCCAAAGGCGCCCGCGTCGCCTTCAGTGCCTGGTTCGGCACCGACACGGAGCAGCCGAGCGATCGGGCCGGCTTTCCGCAGGCAATCGGAAACTGCCGAATCCTTGTCGCCGACGCTGCTTCGGATTTATGCGAGGAAGCGGCTACCTTGCTCCGGCACCTCGGCTTTCGCGCGGACATTGCAATCGGAGAGGAAGCCGTCTTGGACAAGCTCCACGCGGCTGGAGCAGACCCTTACGATCTCCTGTTTCTCGGCTGGAACCCACCCGTCTTTGACGGAGTTGCGCTCGCGGCGCGACTCCGATCCGAGGCGCGGGACCGCAACACGCTTCGGCTGGTCATCGCCGCGGCTGCGGCGCTTGAGGACGTTGAAAGGGCGATAGGCGATGTGACGGTCGATGGCGTTCTGATTCGCCCACTGACGGGCCTGCACATCGCCAATCTGATCGCCGGGCTGTTCGCTCAACCTGCCCAAGGGCCGGTCAATCGGCTGATGACCCCATGCAATTGCGATCTCGGCGGTCTTCGCTTCCTGCTGGTGGAAGATTCGGACACCAGCCAACTGATTGCCACCGAGTTACTGCACGACATGGGTGGGGAAGTCACCGCCGTCACCTCCGGGCAGGACGCTTGGGCGCTGCTGACGTCCGACTCCGACCGCAGATTCGACGCGATACTGATGGATCTCGAAGCTCCTGAGCTGGATGGATTCGAAACCTGCAGACGGATCCGCACTGCCGACCGCTTCGGCGAGCTGCCCATCATCGCCTTGACCAGCCAGCGCCGCGACGAGGCACTCCCCCGCTATCTGGCAGCCGGCATCAGCGATTTCATTCCCAAGCCGGTCAAGCCACAACACCTCTATAACGTGCTCGCCCATTGGACCCGTCCAACCGACGCCCGCCTACCGGCCGATGGATCGCGGTTGCCCCGGCCAATGCCTGCCAGACAGGCCGTCTATCCCCGCCTCAAGGGCATCAACATTGCGGTTGGGCTGGAATACATGAGCAATAAACCCGAATTGTACGAAAAAGTCCTCAAAGACTTTCATGTCCGTTTCAAACATACCGCCCTGGACTTGCGAAACGCCTTGGGGCGCTGCGACTACGACTACGCCCGACGTCAGACTCATGCCCTCAGAAATCTCGCCGGGTCGATCGGCGCAGGCGATCTCAGTACGGCAGCCATCGAGCTGGAGTCGGCGCTGGCGGAACCTTCGCCGCCCGATTCCGGCGTCCTGGAGGCCCTCGAGGAAGCCTTGGCCGAAGTCATCGAAGGACTGCAACAGCAATTCCTGACAGATTGATTCAACTTCCCCGCACGTCCCGCCGCCACTTGTCACAATCCCGTTACGCCACCGCCTTAAGCTGGCAACTGCCTGCACCCAGCACACAACTTTTCGGACACAGCCAAGCGCTCGCGCGCGCCCGATTGGAAAAATCGGCATTTTGCACTATGGAGCCGACCCCCGAGTTTGATATCTTTGCGCCACTCTGAGTCCGACCGATGCCCGCCTCGGGAGAGTTGACCCCAGCCAAGGGCACAGGCTCCAGCACCGCTGTAGCTTTGCCGTTCAACGGCCTGGAGAACTCTATCCCGAACTTGCAGACGTCGGTGAATTCCGCCTTTCGAGCACCGCAGCCATAGTTTGCCTTGTGGAACGCTCCCGAATGCCGGACATGCGCGGCAATCCCTGCCGAGATCCGGCGGTACCGACAACGAACCCACACCCATCTGAAGTAGCGAGACCACCCCATGGCAAGCTTTACCGGAACTACAGGCGACGACGTAGCCAATGCCGCCAGCGGCACCCTGACGGGATTTACCGGCGGTACCTCTGCCGAGTTGCAGGACGCGGTCGGCGACACCTTTAGTGCCCAAGCCGGAGCGGACTCCATCGCCGCCGGTTCCGGCAACGATACCCTCAACGGAGGGGACGGCAACGACACCCTGGCCGGAGGGCTTGGCAACGACAACCTGAACGGCAACGCCGGCAACGATACCTACCTGTTCTCGACCGGCGACGGAATTGACACCGTCTATGCCTACGACACCGAGACCGTGCGGAGCGAGGTCGTCCAATTCACCAATGTCGCGTCCAGCGATTCCACCCTCCAACTGGCCGCCGACGGGTCCGACCTGATCCTGAAATACGGAAGCGGCGATCAGATCAGCATCACCAACCAACTTTACGGAACCAATTACAGCGTCACCGGCTTCCAGTTCACCGATCTCTCCCTGACCGCCGATGAACTGCTGGCAAGCCACGTGCTCGACGGAGGGGTCAACGGTGACACCATCAACGTCGGCGTCGGCAACAACACCGTCAATGGCGGGGCCGGCAACGACAACATCCATGCCGGAGACGGCAATGCCCAGGTGTTCGGGGATGCCAATGACGACTACCTCTACGGCGGCAACGGCGACGACACCATCGGCGGCGGCGACGGTGTCGATCATCTCTACGGCGAAGC
>VEPB01000255.1 GCA_012026715.1 Methylococcaceae bacterium
GGCAGGGATTGCCGGGGTCCAGAAGCCACGGATGGCGTGGGCGTCTCACGTCCATGTAACTGGATTCCGGCAGTCCATGCCGGAATGACGGCTTAACTTCACGGCATTGGGCATGCGGGTAGGTTCCTGTCCACCAATAATTTGACCGAAGAAGAACAATGGGCGCCGCAACACCGTTTCTGCAACTCTCCAAACCGATCCAGTTCCCCCCGACCGACCTGCCGCCCAACCGGCGCAACCGGTGATCGCCTCCGGGTGTCCCGAAGCCACGGCCTTCCTTGCCGTCGGCATCTACCGTTGCGGGCGTTCGACGAACATGAGGCTTGCGCAGTTCCTGGGCTATGCGGAATCGATCTTCCGCAGCAATGTGTCCTGGCCGTTCTCCCATCGCCCGTTTCCAGCTCCGGCCGGTTTCTGCAGGGCGCCCGGGCTGCGGAAATGCCTGGGTCCGCTGGCGCTGGCAGCCTGTTTCGCCAGTTCGGGATGTACCTTGATTCCCGGCATGCACATGCGGCCTTTCGCGACCCAATCCAGTATCGAGTTGCCGGTCTCGGAAAATAACGAGACTTTGCTGAAAAAGCTGGATATCAAGACCATCACCGCACAGACCATCGTCGAACTGGAAAGGGACTACAACACCAAGAGCCTCGGGCCGGACAACGTCGCCAATCACTACTTCGATTTCCGGATCGGCTCAAAGACCATCAAATCGCCGCCGGGCGGCGAAACCCCTGGCCAGTATCTGGTCGGGCCGCGCGACATCCTGAACATTACGGTCTGGGATCATCCCGAACTGACCATCCCGGCCGGTCAATACCGCTCCGCAGAAAGCTCCGGGAATGTGGTGGGGGAGGACGGAAATCTTTTCTATCCCTATGTCGGCATCGTGAAGGCCGCCGGCAGGACGGTCGAAGACATCCGGGCCGAACTGACCGCGAAGCTCTCCAAGTATGTCGAACAGGTTCAGCTGGATGTCCGTGTCGCCGCCTACCGCAGCCAGCGGGTCTATATCGTCGGCGAGGTCAATCAACCCGGCATCCAGACGGTGAAGGACGTCCCTCTGACGGTGCTGGAGGCGATCAACGGTGCCGGCGGAACCCAGGCCGATGCCGACCTGCGGAACATTACGCTGCCCCGCGGCGGCAAGACCTACGGCATCAATCTGCTGGGGCTCTACGAGGGCGGCGACATTACCCAGAACGTCCTCCTGCAGCATGGCGATGTCCTGAACATTCCCGACAGCGCCTTCAACAAGATCTTCGTGCTCGGCGAAACCCATATCGGCGGCGTCGGCAGCGGCCGTTCCCGCAGCATCACCATGAACAAGGGGCGTATGACCTTGACCGAGGCCTTGAGCGAAGCCGGGGGGCCGGATCAAACCACGGCGGATGCATCCCGCATCTTCGTGTTTCGGGGCGGTTTGAACAAGCCTGAAATCTATCACCTGGACTCCAAGTCTCCCGATGCCCTGCTGTTGGCGGACCGTTTTCCCTTGCAGCCGCGCGACGTCGTCTACATCGACCGGGCCGAAGGCATTCGCTGGAATCAGATCATCGGCCAGATTCAGCCGACGGTGCAATTGCTGAACCAGTTCGACGGTTCACTGAAAGTGCAACCTTTCATCGGCCAATGATGAAACCTTGGACCTGGTGGAGTCGCCACCACCCTCACCCTGGCCCTACCCAGGAACCTGCGGCCATGGGCCGCAGGTTCCTGGGTAGGGACTTGTGTAGATACCTCTGCCCAAAGAGAAGGGGCGCGACTAAAGCGTGCGATTGGAGAGAGATCAAGGTGTTCGCTTCGCGATTTTCACGGTAACCGAAACCCCGAATGAGCAATCCATTTTCCGTTGCCGCAGAACAAGCCAATGACGACCAAGCCAACGAAAAGGAAGACTTCGACTGGGGAGACATTTTTGCCGCCATCCAGGACGACAAATACACCGTCATGGCGGTATTCGGCCTGCTGCTGTCATTGGGGGTGGCCAAGGCTTTCACCGATATGCCCGTCTACAGGGCCGACGCCATGATGCAGGTGCAGGACCGCTCCAGTTCCATCCAGGCTCTGGAGCCGGTGGATTTTTTCATGGAAAGCCATAGCTCCGCCGTCGCCGAGATCGAAATCGCCCGTTCGCGGCGGGTGTTGAGCCAGACGATAAGGGAGCTCGACCTGGATATCGTCGCCAAGCCCCGCTACTTTCCGCTGATCGGAGAAGCCCTGGCTTATCGGTTCCGGGCGGCAAGCCCCGACCGGCCCGTCGCCGACGCCTGGTTTGGGCAGAGCCAGTATGCTTGGGGTGGGGAGAGCCTGAAGATCGGCGAACTGACCCTGCCGGAGGACTGGCTTGGGCGGGAGTTGCTACTGGTCGCGGGCGAGCCCGGCCGTTTCTCCCTGCGCCATGACGGCCGGACACTGCTGGAGGGACGTGTCGGCGAGCCCCAGCAGATCGCGCTGCCGGGAGGCTCCGCCACCCTGTCGCTGACCGTTGCCGGCCTGACGGCCCGGCCGGGGACCCAGTTCATCATCGGCAAGAAGCCCATGATCGTGGCCATCAGCCAATTGAGTTCCAGCCTGGTGGTGGCGGAAACGGCCAGAAACAGCGGCATCCTGAATTTCTCACTGGAATCTCCCGCTGCCGATCTGGCCGCGGCGATTCTCGACCGCCTGATAAAGATCTATCTCCGCGAGAACGTCCAGCAAAAGCTCGGCGAAGCGGATCAATCCCTGGAGTTTCTGGACTCCCAGCTGCCATCGATCAAGAAGCAGCTGGAGGCGGCGGTCACCGCGCTCAACGATTTCAAATCCAAGAACAGTTCCATCGATTTGAATATCGAGACCCAGAACCTCCTCGCCGCGGAGGTGGATACCAAGAAGGAAATCACCCTGCTCCAGGAGAAGAAGGACGAGTTGAGGGCCAAGTTCACCGAATCCTATCCGGCCGTGGTTGCGATCGATCGACAAATCGCCCGGCTCCGCGCGCAGATGGCCGACAACGAAAAAAGCATCGAAAGCCTGCCCGACGTGCAGAGGGTGATTCTGGGGCTGACCCGAGACGTCGAGGTCAACACCGCCCTCTACACCACCCTGCTGCAGAACACCCAGACCTTGCGGGTCGCCAAGGCCGGCACCATCGGCAACGTCCACATCATCGACCCGCCCATCAAGCCGCTTCGCCCCCTCAAGCCGAACCGGCCGCTGATCGTCGTCCTGGCGGCCGCGGCCGGCCTGGTTGCGGGAATCGGCGCGGTGTTTCTTCGCAAGGCTCTGGCACGGGGCATCGCCAATCCCGGCCGGATCCGGAAAGCACTTCAGCTGCCGATTTACGCGGTGGTTCCCCATAGCCGGGCCCAGCAAAAAACCCGGCCCCGCCGCCCAGACCCCCATCGCTACATTCTGGCGGGGGAGCGCAAGGAGGATTCGGCCGTCGAGAGCTTGCGCAGCCTGCGGGCGGCTTTGCAATTCGCCCTGGCTGGAGCGCCGAACAAGGTGATTCTGATCGCCGGGGCCAAGGCCGCCAACGGCAAGACCTTCGTCGCCGCCAATCTCGCCGTGGTGTTGGCCGACGGCGGTGGCCGGGTGCTGCTGGTTGACGGCGACTTGCGCAAGGGCGACAGCGCCGGGCTGTTGGGTATAAACCCGGAGCCGGGCCTCAGTGAATACCTGTCCGGCACGGTTCCCGGGGACGGACTGATCCGGACCCTGGCGGAGCACGCCTTCGATTACTTGCCAACCGGCATGCTCCCGCCCAATCCCGCCGAATTGCTGGCGCATCCCCGCTGTGCCCAACTGTTCGGCGATCTGACGGGGAAATACGACTATGTCCTGGTGGATTCCCCGCCGCTCCTGTCGGTGAGCGATGCCACCCTGCTGGGCCGCCTGGCCGGAACGATACTGCTGGTGGTAAAGGCCCGCCACGACTCCGTCAAGGACTTGGAGCAGAGCCTCCATCGCCTGGCACAGGCGGAGCTTCGCCCCAAGGGTGTGGTGTTCAACGACGCCCGCCAAACCAGCGCGTCTTACGGGGACGGCTATGTTCCCTACCGCTACCGGAGCGGTTACGGGGGGGCGGCTTGATGATGACCGCGGTGCTGCGCAGATACGTCGCCGGGCCGGGCCGGGCAGCGGGTTTCGTCCGGGCCGTGCTGGGCAGTGCCGGTCTGCGCCTGGCCGGCATGGCACTGGGCCTGGCGGTCAGCGTCCAATTGGCGCGAAGCCTCGGTGCCGAGGGATTCGGCGCTTACGGTCTGGCCATGTCGCTGGTGGCCCTGGCGGGCGTTCCCGCCGAGTTCGGCTTGCCCCAGTTGCTGACGCGGGAGGTGGCGGCGGCCGACGCATCGGGAAACTGGCAGAGGACCCGCGGCCTGTGCCGCTGGTCGCTGCAGGCGACCTTGGGCTTCACCGCGCTGCTGGCGGCCGGCGGCTGGCTGTATTGGCATTTCGACCCCCCGGCCTTCGCCGAGCCGGTACTACAGTTCCTGCCCACGGCCCTGTGGCTGGTACCGCTGGCGGCCCTGGTCAATCAACTGGGGGCGATGCTCCGCGGCTTGCAGCAAATCGTCAAAGGCCAGCTTGCCGATGCGCTGGTGCGTCCGGCCGGCCACTCCCTGCTGCTGCTCGCCGCCGGCCTTTGTGCCTTGCCGCCGACGCCGCAAACCGCGATGGCCATGGGGGTGGCGGCGGCGGCCATGGCACTGGCGGTCAATGTTGTGCTGCTGTGGCTCCACCGCCCCCACCCCGCGCTGTTCGCCAGCCCGGCGGGGCCGACCTGGAACTGGTGGGCCAGCGCTCTGCCCATGGCGGCGACCCAGGGTATGCGGATGCTGCAGGGCCACTGGACGACCCTGCTGCTGGGGGGCATGTCCGCGGTCTCGGCGGTGGGCCTTTACAAGGTGGCGGCGGCGGTGGCCCTGCTGGTCGCCGTGCCGGGTTCCGTCCTAAACGTGGTGGCTGCCCCCGTCATCTCCCGCCTGTACACCGAGGGGGATCGGGTCGCCCTGCAGCGTTTGATGGCCTGGATCGCGCTGGCCATGGCGGCGGGCAGCCTGGGCTTGTCGCTGCCGTTTTTCATCGACGGCTTTCCCCTATTGCAACTGCTGTTCGGCGATTCCTTCGCAGACGCCGGCTTGCCGCTGGCCATCCTCTGCGGCAGCGCCGTGATCAACGGTTGTTTCGGGGCCAATTCCCTGTTGCTGAACATGGCCGGCCATCATCTGGCGGTTACCCGAATATCCGTGGCCGCCCTGCTCGTATTGATGGCGGTGTCGCCGCCGCTGGTCGCCGAACTGGGGGCCGCCGGTGCGGCCTGGGCCACGGCCCTGTCCAGCCTGTTGTGGAATATCGGCCTGTGGCGCGCCGCTGCCCGCCGGCTGGGCCTGGACACGTCCCTGAAAGCTCTGCTCAAGCCCTGATCACACCGCCGTTTTCACCCAGCCGGACCGTCGCCATGCATGTCCCATCCTCCGCCCTCGACAACCAGCAGAAGATTCCCGGCTTCTGCATATTCGGAGCTCCCAAATGCGGTACCACGGCCCTGAGCGAATACCTGAGAAACAACCCGTCGGTGTATATGTCCTCGCCCAAGGAGCTCCATCATTTCTGCGACGATTTGAGCATCCCCGGAAGAATCGCGGCGAGGGAGGACTATTTGCGGGTTTTCTCCCCGGCTACGCAGCGCCATCTCGCCGTGGGCGAGGCTTCGCCGCTTTATCTGCTGTCGGAATCGGCGGCGCGCAACCTCCATGCCTTTAACCCGCAGGCACGCATCATCGTCATGCTGAGGGCGACGCCGGAATACCTGTATTCCTACTACCGACACCTGTTTTTCCTCGGCGACGAAGACCAGGCGAGTTTCGAGGCGGCCTGGCAGGCCCAGGAGGACCGCAAATCCGGCAAGATCCCCTATCCCAGCGGCTGCCGGGAGCCGAAGCGGCTGGACTATTTCTGGGCGGGACGGCTAGGGCTGCACGTGCAGAGGTTGCTCACCCATTTCCCCGCATCCCAGCTCAAGTTCGTGTTTTTCGAAGACTTCGCCGGCGACCCGCGGGGCGTCTACCGGGAAGTCCTGGAGTTCATAGGCGCCAGGGACGACGGCAGCCAGGAATTCCCCAAGATCAACCGCGCCCAACAGTCGCGCTCGCTGTGGCTGGCGCAAGGCCTGCGGCGAATCCCTCAGCCGCTGGTGGCTCGCGCGGCTTCCGTCAAACGAAGCCTCGGCGTCGGCCGGCTCTCGCTTACCGGCTGGCTGAACCGGCTGAATACCCGCGAGGCCGATCCGGACCGGCTCGATCCGGCGACCCGTGCCGCCCTGACAGACCGGTTCGGCGAGGACATCGCGCTGCTGTCGCGCCTCACCGGCCGCAGCCTCGATCATTGGCGGCAGCCATGATCCGTCTCCTGATTCGCCGCACCCTATCGGGCATCAGCCGAGCCACCCGGTGGACCGCCTCCCGGCTGAGGGGGCTGTATTTTCGCGCCGCCTGTCCCGGCCTCGAGTTGTCCTCCGGCGTCGAGATCGGTCCTGGCGTCCGGCTCTCGGCGACCGACGGCGGACGCATCGCCATCGGCAGCAACGTCAGCCTCGGGCCCCACTGCCAGATCGTCGCCCGGCGGGGCGGTCGGATCCGTATCGGCGAGAACGTGCAATTGGGCCAGGGATGCATCGTGACCGCCCTCGACGGCATCGCGATCGGCCCTGGCTGCCTGCTGGCCGAATACGTGGTGATCCGGGATCAGGATCATGATTCGGGTTCCCGGCCGTTTCGCCATTCCGGATTCAAGACGGCGGCGATCGAGATCGGTGACGACTGCTGGCTGGGAACCAAATCGACGGTGCTGCGCGGCAGCGTCATCGGCCGCGGCGCGGTCATCGGCGCCCACGCCCTGGTGCGGAGCGCTATCCCCGGCCGGACCTTGGCGGTCGGCAGTCCGGCTCGGGTGGTTAAACAGTTCGTCGGCCTGAGGGAGCGAGAGCCGTCATGACCGGACCGATCCTGATCGTGCTGCCGGACCTGCGCGGCGGCGGCGCCGAGCGCCTGCACCTGCACCTGGCCAGTTACTGGCAACAGGCCGGCTACCGGGTGTCGTTCGCCCTGCTGCGCAAGACCGGCGAACTGCTGGATAGCCTGCCCGCGGCGACGGAGGTCGAGGACTTGGCGGCCCCGCGCATCCGCAACGCCTTCCTGCCGCTGGTCGCCTTGCTGAGAAAGCGCAAGCCCCGGATCACCCTGGCGGCCATGTGGCCGCTGACCTCGGTCGCAGCCCTGGCCTGGCTCGCGGCCGGCCGGCCGGGGCGGCTGTTCGTCAGCGACCACAATCTCCTGAGTCTGTCCTGCGTGGGCGAGTTGGGGGTGCCGCGGCGCCTTTTGGGATGGTCGCTGCGCTGGAGCTATCCCCTGGCTTCGGGAGCCATCGCGGTCTCCCGAGCGGTTCGCGACGACCTGTGCCGCCTGAGCGGATTGCCGGAATCCAGCATTCGGGTGATCCACAACCCCGCCGCCTTGGGCCTCGACCCCGGCCCGGAATCCGCCGAGACCCGCCCGCAACTGTGGGGCGGGGATTGCGGCCGGCGCATCCTGGCGGTGGGCAGCCTCAAGCCGGTCAAGGATCAGGCGACGCTGCTGCGGGCGTTCGCCCTGTTGCCGGCAAGCCTGAATGCCCGCTTGACGATACTGGGCGAGGGGCCGCTGCGCCCTGAGCTGGAAGCGCTCGTTGGGCAACTGGGAATCGCCGGCCGCGTCGCCCTGCCCGGCTTCGTGGCCGATCCCTCTCCCTGGTTCCGCAGCGCCGATCTGTTCGTGCTGTCCTCCCGCTGGGAAGGCTTCGGCAATGTGCTGGTGGAAGCCCTGCAATGCGGGCTGCCGGTGGTGAGCACCGACTGTCCCGGCGGTCCCGCGGAGATCCTCGACGGCGGCCGATACGGCGAACTGGTCCGGCCGCAGGACCCGCCGGCCTTGGCGGCGGCCATGGGCGCCGCGTTGCAACGGTCCCACGAGCGGGCCGTGTCCATGGTCCGTGCCAGGGACTTTTCCGTCCCCACCATCGCCGAACAGTATCTGCGGGTTTTCCGGGGCCAGGACGACTCGCTGAACGCGATGAAACCTGGATGGCTGCAGCCATGAAAGCCGGCGTCCTCTACCTCTCCTACGACGGCATGCTGGAGCCTCTGGGCCAGTCCCAGGTGTTGGCCTATCTGAAGGGCTTGTCCGGCGAGCGCCCCATTCACCTCATCAGCTTCGAGAAACCCAGCGATTGGGCCGATGCCCATGCTCGCGGCCGGCTGGCCATGGAGATCGCCGAAGCGGGCATCCGCTGGCACCCCTTGACCTATCACAAACGGCCGTCGGCGCTGGCGACCGCCTGGGACATCGCGGCGGGGATAGTGCTCGGTCTGGTGTTGAGCCTGCGCTACCGGCTGCGCATCTTCCACGCCCGCAGTTACGTGGCGGCGGTGATGGCGCTGGCGCTCAAGCGCCTCACCGGCGGCGCATTGCTGTTCGACATGCGCGGATTTTGGGCCGATGAGCGGGTGGATGGCGGCTTGTGGCCGCCGGCGAGCCGGCTCTACGCGGGCGCCAAGAACTGCGAGCGGCGCTTGCTGCTGGCGGCCGATCACGTCGTGAGCCTGACCCGGGCCGCGGTGGATGTCATGGCGGGTTTCGACTACCTCCAGGGCCGGCTGCCGCCCATCACGGTGATTCCCACCTGCGCCGACCTGAATCGATTTCAGCCGCCGGCCCAGCGCCCGGAGCGGGAAGGTTTCGTGCTGGGTTGCGTGGGCTCGGTGGGCACCTGGTATCTGCTGGAGGAAATGGCCGCCTGCTTCGCGCAGCTGCTGCGGCTGCGTCCGGATGCGCGCATTCTGATCGTCAACCGCGGCGAACACCGCGCCATCCGCCAGGCTCTTTTCGACGCGGGTGTCCCCGGCGGCGCCGTCGAACTGGTAGCCGCCGCCCACGCCGAGGTTCCGAAGTTCATGGCCCGCATGGATGCCGGGTTGTTTTTCATCAAGCCGGCGTTTTCCAAACAGGCGTCGGCGCCCACCAAACTGGCGGAATTCCTCGGCTGTGGCATTCCCTGCCTCGGCAACGCCGGCATCGGCGACACCGCGGCGGTGCTGGAGGGTGAAGGCGTGGGGGTCGTGCTGCGTTCCTTCGCCGCCGATGCCATGGTCGCGGCACTGAACCGGCTGATGGCCGCGGCGCACGATCCCGCCGTGCGACAGCGCTGCCGCGATGCCGCCCAGCGGCAATTCTCCCTCGCCGTCGGCATCGACCGCTACCGGAAAATTTATGACCGACTCGATGCGTGAGGGGATGACTCCCGCAACTCCAGCTAGAGGGGTGGGCAGACGGCCTTTGGCTTGTCCGCCGCCACGGCGGGCAGATAGAGCTTGCCCACCCTCCGTGAGGGAGAGGATGAAGGTCCTAGGTTTGGCGCTGTATGGGCCCCTGGCCGCGAGCCATCGTTACCGCCTGGGCCAGTACGTCCCCGGACTCGCCCGCCTGGGGATCGACCTGGAGGTGAAGGGCCTTTTGGACGACGACTATCTGCGGCGGCGCTTTCGCGGCGAGCGCGTGTCGCCGGCGGTGATGCTGCGGGCCGGCATCCGGCGTCTCGCTCATTTGCTGCGGCGGGCCGAATACGACCTCGCCATCCTCTACGGCGAGTTGTTTCCCCTCATGCCGGCGGGATTGGAAAAGGCATTGCTGGGGCTTCCCTATGTCTACGACTTCGACGACGCCTTTTATCTCAAGTACCGCAGCGGCAGACTGGGCCGGCTGAGCCCGTGGCTCGGCGACAAGTTCGACCGCCTCATCCGCGATGCACGGGCCGTCGCCGCGGGCAACCGCACCCTGGCGGAGTATGCCGGCCGCTACAACCCCAACGTCCGGCTGCTGCCCACCGTGGTGGATACCGCGCGCTACCGGCCGCGGCGCCGTGTCGCCGCTGCCGGAGCCCCCTTGACCGTCGGCTGGATCGGCTCACCTTCCACCGCGGCGTATCTGCAGGAGCTGGCCGAACCGCTGTCCGTTTTGGGTCGGGAGGGCGCGGTGCGGTGGCTGGTGATCGGCGGCAGGGCGCCCCGCGTGGATGGGGTGGAAGTCGTCGAGCTGGACTGGAGCGAGGCCGGCGAGGTCGAGGCCATCAACGGCTTCGACATCGGCGTCATGCCTCTCCCCGATGACCCCTGGGCGCGCGGCAAGTGCGCATTCAAGCTGATTCAGTACATGGCCTGCGGGGTGCCGGTGATTGCCTCGCCGGTGGGCGCCAATGTCGACGTGGTTGGCGGCGATCGCGGCCTGGTGGCCAGCACGCCGCAACAATGGCTCGAAGCGCTGCGCCAGTTGCGCGACCGTCCGGAGCGGCGCCGAACCTTGGGCGCGGCCGGCCGCGAGCGGGTGGTCGAACATTATTCCCTGGCCCGCAACCTGCCGGAATTGGCCGCGCTCATCAGCGAAGCCGCGGAGGGGCACTGCCCATGTGCGGACTGACCGGTTTCTGGCAAGCCGGCGGTTTCGACGCCGAGGCCGCCCGCCCCATCGCCGAGCGCATGGCGGTGCGGCTGGCGCATCGGGGACCGGATGCCGCCGGGGTCTGGCTAGACCCCCTGGACGGCATCGCCCTGGCCCATCGCCGGCTGGCCGTGGTCGATCTGTCGAGCGCCGGCCACCAGCCCATGCATTCGGCCTCCCAGCGCTATGTGCTGGTGTTCAACGGCGAAATCTACAACCACGGCGAACTTCGGCAGGAACTGACGGCCGGTGGCGGGCAAGCCTGGCGGGGGCATTCCGACAGCGAAACTCTGCTGGCCTGCATCGAGGCCTGGGGGCTGGAGAAAACCTTGCAGCGCGCCTGCGGCATGTTCGCCATCGCCCTGTGGGATCGGCGGGACGGCGTGCTCAGCCTGGCCCGCGACCGGTTCGGCGAAAAACCGCTGTATTACGGTTTCCAGGGCAGCCGATTGCTGTTCGCCTCGGAGTTGAAGGCCTTCGCCGCCCATCCGGATTTCGCCGCCGACATCGACCGAGGCGCCTTGA
>VEPB01000464.1 GCA_012026715.1 Methylococcaceae bacterium
AGTCGATTTCTGCACAACAGGAGGTCTTATGGGTATATGCATGTATGCCAAGGCGGTGAAGGATGAAAAGATTTCCGCCATCCTTGCCGATCCGCCGCTGGTTTGGCGGTTGCTCGCGCCAGAGGACGACGCGGCGTACCTCGAGGCGATCGGCCAGAACGATCCTCCCGGATTTTTCGCGCGGCTGTTCGGCGACAAACGCAAGTGGCCGCCCGATATCCCTCGGTTCAGTTTTTCGGACGAGGAATGCCGCGACCTTGATCTGGACAAGTCCTGGGACGGCATCAATTTCTGCCTCAAGAGAATCCTCAACCCGGAGGACGGCTTGAATATCTTCGAAGACGGCAAGAACGTCGGAACAGTGGAAGTGGGCTATACAACGGCCAAGTGCTTCACCAGCGACGACGTTTCCCGAATTGCCGATCGATATTCCAACATCTCCGAGGCCGAACTTCGCAGCCTGTTTGCGCCGGACGAGATGAGCGAGGTTTATCCGTCGGGTTTCTGGACGAGAAATGACGATGAATGTTGGGAGTATCTACGTGATAGCTTCGCAGCGCTCAAGGAGTTTCTGGGACATGCGAAACGGCATGGCCTGGGCATAGTCATCGAGTTTACGTGATAGTTTGCACCGTGGACATCGAGGAAGGGTGGCTGAGCGGCGTCGACCGGGTGATCTCGCCCAACTGCGACGAGCGGCCCGATCCGGAGGACATTTCCCTCGTCGTGATCCACGGCATCAGCCTGCCGCCGGGGGAGTTTGGGGGCGGCTGGATCGACCGGCTGTTCACCAACACCCTGCCGACCGACGCCCACCCCTATTTCGCCCAAATCCAGGGACTGAGGGTCTCCGCCCATGCCCTGATTCACCGCGACGGGCGCATCGTGCAATACGTGCCCTTCCATCGCCGCGCCTGGCATGCTGGCGCGTCGAGCTTTCAGGGCCGGGAGCGCTGCAACGACTACTCCATCGGCATCGAACTGGAAGGCACCGACAGCACGCCCTACGAAGCCGCGCAATATCAGGCCTTGGCCGGACTGATCCGCGCGCTGCTAGTCCATTATCCCAAGCTCGGCCGTCAGGCCATCGTCGGCCACAGCGACATCGCGCCGGGTCGCAAGACCGACCCGGGAGACCGTTTCGATTGGGGACAACTCAGACGGTTGTTACCTGATTGTTGAAAGCGTCGTGGCTCTGGAAGCCGACCCATCCCTCCGAAGAAGGCCATCTCCCGGGTTTCCCCCGATTTTAGCGGGCCCGAAGGTTGATACCCAAGGGGCAGGACGGGCCGCCGGGAATGGAATCGGCCGATAAGAACCGGCCAGAGGTTGCTATCCTCTATAAGGATTCCTCGCGGCCCCCAACACCTTTTCGCAGATTGCGCCATGGACCTTCCGTCAACACTCCACACACTGGTGATCAACTCCCTGGAAGAGCAGATCGCAGTGATCGACCGGGAAGGCATCATCGTCGACGTCAATCGTGCCTGGACGGCCTTTGGGCGGACCAACGGCCTGTCGGCCCAATATGCGAGCGCCGGACAAAACTATCTGAAGGTCCTGGCCACCTCCGTCGCTGGCGGTGACAATCTGGCCGCCGAGGCGGCGCGCGGCATCGTGGATGTTCTGCGCGGCAAGCGAAACACCTTCCACCACGAATACCCCTGCCATAGTCCGAACGAGAAACGCTGGTTCCTGATGCGGGTCGCTCCCCTGACGGACGGCACCTATGACTTCTTTGTGGTTTCCCACCACAACATCACCCTGCGCAAACTGGCCGAGGAACGGACCGAGTATCTGGCGATGCATGACTCGCTCACCGACTTGGCCAATCGCCGGTTTTTCGACAGCTTCCTGGTCAGCGAGATACGCAGGAATCTGCGGAACCGGGCGGCGATCAGTTTGATCGCGCTCGATGTCGACTACTTCAAGGAGTACAACGACCGTTTCGGCCATCTGGCCGGCGACCAGTGCCTGGCCCGGATCGGCCGAACGCTGACGACGTTTGCGCGCCGACCCGGCGATCTCGCAGCCCGTCTCGGCGGAGACGAGTTTGCGTTGATCCTGTCCGAGACCGATCTGGCCAAGGCCCGCCAGATCGCGGAGTCGATCCGCGCAGCGATCGACGAACTCCACATCGCTGTCGCGGAACATAACCAGCTGGGTGCGAGCTTGGGCGTGGCCTCCCTGATCCCCTGCGAGCCTCAAAGCGGGGAACTGCTGCTTCGGGAAGCCGACCGAGCCCTGTACCGAGCCAAGATTTCCGGACGGAACCAGGTCGTATGTGCTGAACCGGCGGAGTAAAACCGTTCCATCGCCGGCATATTCCGCGATATCGCCCATCGGTGGGTTACGGCACGCACAAGGGCATCGCGATCAGGAAACGCGATCTGTGTCGGGTTGAGACCCGACCTACGGACTCTCCGCCAGAAACATGCCTCGGCGCGGCGCCGGCAGTCCTTCGCAGGTGCGACTGGAATCGGTCGGGTCGAGGAAATCCGCCAGCGACTGGAATTGCATCCAGCCGGTGCGGCGCTGCTCCTCGCCGGTGGTGAGGCTGACGTCGATCAAGCGGGGATTGCGGAAGCCGCAGCGCTTCAGCCAACCCAGCAGGGTCGGGGGCGAGGGCAAAAACCAAACGTTGCGCATGCGGGCATAGCGGTCCTCCGGCAGCAGCACCTCGCCTTCCCTGCCCCCGATCACCAGGGTTTCCAGCACCAGCTCGCCCCCCGGCCGCAGCAATCCCCGCAGCTCCAGCAGGTGATCGAGGGGCGATCGGCGGTGATGTAGCACCCCCATGGAGAACACCGTATCGAAGGCACGCAGGCCCGTCGGAACGTCCTCGATACCCAGGGGCAACAGGTAAACCGGGCGGGGACCGGCGAAATGCTTGACGGCGTGGAACTGCATGACACTGACCAGGGTCGGGTCGATCCCCAGCACCAGTCGAGCGCCGGCCCCCAGCATGCGCCAGCAGTGGTAGCCGTTGCCGCAGCCCACGTCCAGCACCAGCCGCCCGGCCAGCGGCTGGATATGGTCGGCCAAGCGGTTCCACTTGAGGTCGGAACGCCATTCGGTGTCGATGGAAACGCCGTGGATGGAAAACGGACCCTTGCGCCAGGGATGCAGCTCCCGCAATACGGCTTCGATCCGGTCGCTGACGGCGTGATCGCAATCCCCTTCGCCGCCGATCGTCACCGCATCCCGGTTCAGATCGACCCGCGACGGGCTGATCGCCGGAAGCCGGTTCAGCAGTTCGCCCCAGCGGGTGAGGTCGCCATGACGGGATGGATCGAGCGCCTCCGCCAGTTTCGCGGGAAGATCGGCGAACCACGGTTGCAGCGACGACGGGACGGTTTCCCGGAACAGCGCGGAGTAATCGGTCATCCGCCCATTATACCGACCGGCAGAACGGGGCCGGCGTGTTAGAATCGCTGCGCCCCTAGGCATCCCAATCCAATTCCCGAACGATCCCGAGGTGTCGGCCGATGAGCGCTCCCGACCTAGCGCGCGTGAAACAGTATTTGATGGAGTTGCAGGACCGGATCTGTGCGTCTCTTGAAGGCGAGGAATCCAAGGTTCGCTTCATCGAGGACAACTGGCAATACGCCAGTGGAGTCGGCGGGGGCCGGACCCGGGTGTTGAGCGGCGGCGAGACCTTCGAACAGGGCGGGGTCAATTTTTCCCATGTGGTCGGCCTCAACCTGCCTCCGTCCGCCACTGCATCGCGTCCTGGCCTGGCCGGGCGCGGTTTCCAGGCAGTGGGCGTGTCCCTGGTGATTCATCCCTGCAACCCTTACGTGCCCACCTCTCACGCCAATGTGCGCTTCTTCATCGCCGAGAAGGAAGGCGAGGAGCCGATCTGGTGGTTTGGCGGCGGCTTCGACCTGACGCCGTTCTATCCCTTCGAGGAAGACGTCATCGACTGGCACCGCTCGGCCAAGGCCGCCTGCGACCCCTTCGGCTCCGACGTCTACCCGCGCTACAAGAAATGGTGCGACGACTATTTCTTCCTGAAGCACCGCAACGAGACCCGAGGGGTGGGCGGGCTGTTCTTCGACGACCTCAACGAATGGGGATTCGAGCGCAGTTTCGAATTCATGCGCAGCGTGGGCGATCGCTACATCGGGGGCTATCTGCCGATCGTGCAGAAGCGCAGGAACACCCCCTACGGCGAGCGGGAACGGCAATTCCAGCTCTACCGGCGCGGGCGCTACGTGGAATTCAATCTGGTCTACGACCGGGGCACCATCTTCGGGCTGCAGTCGGGCGGCAGGACCGAATCGATCCTGATGTCGCTACCGCCGGTGGTGAATTGGCGCTACAACTGGAAGCCCGAGCCGGGCAGCGCCGAAGAGAATCTGTACCAGAACTATCTGAAGCCGAAGGACTGGCTGAAACAGGAAAGCCTCTGACGGGCAGAGGCTTCCGGGGGAACCGAGGGAGCGGCGTCGAATCGAGTCAGGACGCGGTGGCCGGCCGGCTGGCGTTGCTCAACGGCTCCTTGTGGGAAGAACTGTTGCGCTGCTGCAGCTCGCCGATCAACTGATCCAGCGAACCGGTTCGCGCCACTTCATTGGTGAAACTGGTTCGGTAGTTCTGGATCAGGCTGATGCCCTCGATCAGCACGTCGATCACCTTCCAGTCGCCCTTGTCGTTGATCATGCGGTAGTTGACCGCCACCGGCTGGGTACCGGCCTGCAGGATCTCGGTACGCACCACGGTCTTGTTGTCGGTGGCGGCCAGTTTCATCGGCAGATACCGAATAGTCCAATTGGCGTATTCGGTAAATGCCGTCGTATAAGTCCTCACCAGCAGGGTGCGGAATTCCTTCTTGAATTTCTGCTTCTGCTCCGGACTCGCGGTTTTCCAGTACTTGCCGAGGATCAACATGGATACCCGCTCGAAGTCCACATGCGGGTCGATGACTTCTTCGACAAAATGCGAGGCCTTGCCGAAGTCCTTTTTGTATTCAGGTTTTTGCAGGCTCTTCTGCAGGGTTTCCGAGGTATGCTGAATCACCTGCTGGGGAGGAAGGAGGACTTCCTCCGCGCGAACCGCGACCGATACCAGGCTGAGCAGCACTGCCAGCATGCCGGCCCAACTCGCCAAGCCGAAGGAAGATTTGGTAAATTTCATCTACTGTCACTCCTGCAATAACATTTTAATGTTCTTATCATAACGCGCCGGCATCCAAGAAACTACCGACCATAACCCGCCGGGGCCCCTTGTCAACGCCCGTTTGGACGCCATGTCTCGAGACACCAATCATAGCACTACTCCCCTGATGCTTCGTCCCCGCCGCATGCGCCGCGACGCCTTCAGCCGGCGGCTGATGCGCGAGCATTCGCTGACCGTCGACGACCTGATCTATCCGTTGTTCGTGCTGGAAGGAGAAAACCGCCGGGAATCGGTCGGCTCCATGCCGGGGGTGGAACGGCTCAGCCTCGACCTATTGCTGGAGGAGGCCGCTTCGGCTCACGCCCTGGGAATCCCGGCCGTCGCGCTGTTTCCCGTCACGCCGGCGGAGCGCAAGTCGGAAGACGCGGCCGAGGCCTACAACCCCGACGGACTGGCCCAGCGGGCGGTGCGGGCCATCAAGCAGGCATTGCCGGAATTGGGGGTGATCACCGACGTGGCGCTGGATCCTTTCACCACGCACGGTCAGGATGGACTGATCGACGCCAGCGGCTACGTGGTCAACGACGAAACGGTCGCGGTGCTGGTCAAGCAGGCCCTGTCCCATGCCCGCGCCGGCGCCGACGTGGTGGCGCCCTCGGACATGATGGACGGCCGGGTCGGCGCGATCCGCCGGGCGCTGGAAGCCGAAGGCTTCGTCAACACCCGCATCCTGGCCTATTCGGCCAAATATGCGTCCAGTTTCTACGGGCCGTTCCGCGACGCGGTGGGTTCCGGCGCCAACCTGGGTTCCGGCAACAAGTACAGCTACCAGATGGATCCGGCCAATGGCGACGAAGCCCTGCGCGAAGTGGAGCTGGACCTGGCGGAAGGCGCCGACATGGTGATGGTCAAGCCCGGCATGCCGTACCTCGACATCGTACGGCGGGTGAAGGAGCGGTTCGGCGCGCCGACCTACGCCTATCAGGTCAGCGGCGAATACGCCATGCTCATGGCGGCGGCTCAGAATGGCTGGCTGGACGAGCGCAGCGTGGTGCTGGAATCCCTGCTGGCTTTCAAGCGCGCCGGCGCCGACGGCATCCTCACCTATTTCGCGCCGAAGGTCGCCCGCTGGCTGAAGGAATCCCAAGCCTGAAAAAGCACCCGACGAAAGACCGGTGCATCAATAACGACCAACAACCCTGCTTTTGCAAAGGTCATCACCATGCCCAAGCCAGCCCCACAGCGCCATAACTCCGCCGTCGAAGAGGTCGTGCTCATCATCATCATCATCCTGTGCCTGGTGGGCATAGCGGTGACCGACTTCTCGCCCCAGGACGCCTTTGTCTACTGGATGTCGATGATCTTCGTCTTCGGCATCTGCGCCATGGTGACCGGCTGGTTCAATGCCAAGCTGATCCATGATCCGGAAGAGGAGGGACATAAGATCAAGGAGATGTTTATCGACCAGTTCCTCCACTGGCTGGGGGCTCTGGTGGCGGTGGGTTGTCTGTTCAGCTTCATCGAGGCCGAGCGCATCGACCAGGAGACCACCAGCCTGATGGTGCTGCTGATCCTGGCGCTGGCGACCTATCTGGACGGCATCCGCATCGGCTGGCGTTTCAGCGTGGCCGGCATCTATCTGGCGCTGACGGCGGTGGCCGCCAACTTCATCGACACCTTCATGCCCTGGCTGATCGTCCTCGCCCTGGTCATCATCGGCGTCACGGTGTACCTCGAGAAGCGCCGCCGCGGAATCAATTGATACCGGCAACGATCCGATGTCCGACCGTTACGCCGTCTTCGGCCATCCCATCGGCCACAGCAAGTCCCCGCGCATCCACCGGCTGTTCGCCGAGCAGACTGGGCAAGACCTGCAATACGATGCCTGGGATGTCCCGGCGGAGCGGTTCGAAGCGGCGCTGGCGGAATTCCTGGCCACTGGCGGGCGCGGCCTCAACTGCACCGTACCACTGAAAGAACTGGCGTTCCACGCCGCCGCCCGGCTCACTGACCGCGCCCGGCGGGCCTGCGCCGTGAATACGCTGGCGCTTGAAACAGACCGAAAGCTGGTGGGCGACAATACCGACGGAAGCGGCTTGCTGCGGGATCTGCGAGACAACCTCGGGCTGCGGCTGGAGGGAAAATCGATTTTGATCCTGGGAGCCGGCGGCGCGGTACGCGGCATCCTCCAGCCGCTGCTGGAAGCCAATCCGGGCCGGCTGCTCATCGCCAACCGCACGGCGGCGCGGGCCGAGCAATTGGCCGGCGAGTTCGCCGCCCTTGGCCCCGTGGCGGCCTGCGGCTTTGAACGGCTGCTGGCAGAAGCCGGTTTCGAGCTGATCCTCAACGCCACCGCCGCCAGCCTGAGCGGCCAACTGCCACCGCTGGGAGATGCCTTGCTGCTGCCGGGCGGATGCTGCTACGCCCTGGCTTACGCCAGCGCGCCAACGCCGTTCGTGGAGTGGGGCCGGAATCACGGCGCGGCGCTCAGCGTCGACGGCATCGGCATGCTGGTGGAACAGGCGGCCGAGGCTTTCCAGCTGTGGCGCGGAGTGCGTCCTGCCACCGCCCCCGTCATCCGGTTGCTGAACGCCGAGCGCGGATGGTCGTGAACCGGCTCAGCCGGTTTTGGTCGCGATCAGCAGATCGTTAGCGAAGGGCGTGCCCTCGCTCATGGACTGCGACTCCACGTGAAACCCGAGCCCTTCCAAGAGTTTCATCCATTCGTCCGAGCGCCGGTAGTGGCGCCTGCGGAACGGCGTTCCGCGGCCCAGGTTGCGCAGCCACTCCGCCAGCCAGGTCATGCCGAAACGCCAGCCGGCGCCTGCATCCGCTTCCCGGATGATCAAGCTTCCCCCAGGATCCAGAACATCATGCACTTTGTGGAGTAGTTCCTGCTGGGCTACCGGGTCGAGGTGATACAGCAGATCGATCAGCAACACCACCCGGCAGCGCGGCACAACGGCGATACGGACATCGCCGACCACGACGTCCCCCGCGCCCGCCAGCGCGCTCCGCGCGGCCGCGGCGGCGGCCGGGTCGCGCTCCAGCCCCCATACCCCCGGAACCAACACCCGCCCGCCGGGCAACAGATTCAGCGCAGCCGCGGTAGCCAGCAACGCCGGGATAATGCCATGGCCGCAGCCCAGGTCGACGATCAGCCCCGGCTCGGTCCAGCAGGGAAGCGCCAGCAACGCCCGATAAACCGGATCGTGCTTGAGCTTGCCGAGCACAAAACCATGCGCGTAGCGGCCGCAGGCGCGGTAGCGCCAGGCGGTGGCCTCGGCCAGAAATAGATACTGACTTTGCGAAATTGTCGACCGCATGAATTGAGCCTAGAACCCGGCGAAGCACATTCGCCCGGGCGTTTCGATTGACGCCTTTCCGGCAAGCGACAAGGTCAGGACGGCGCGGTTCAGAAAAATCCGCACCGCCCCAATAGCCGGCCTGTCATCTGTCATTAACCAAGGTCCCGCACACTGAGCGCGCCAGGGATCGAGCATCCGTGGCACTTCGCGTTTGTTGGATTAAACCCGATTCAAGGAGAAACAGCCATGGCCGACAAAGACGTTCTTTGTGTCCCCCGCTCCCGCTACGTCATCATGGAGCAGTTCATCCTGCAGGCCGGTTTGCCTTCGCCGGTCAAACAGGTGAGCCCCAAGCTCTACCAGCTCACCCAACAAGCGATCAGCAATGTCTTGGTCGCCCGTCCCCTGGAAATCGACCTGGGTTTCATACCGACCCCTTATACCTATGGGAAAGATCCCATACCCACGGCTCAGTTGTACGGCAATCCCCAGGCCGAGTTCGTCAGCTTCGGCATGATAACCCCGCTCATCGCCGTCGCCATCTACGATCCGGCCAATGGCTCCCTGGAATCGCCTCCCGCCAGGAAGCGCAGTGAGGCCATCCGCGGCATGCTGGCCCAACCGGATCCAGCGGCATCGGGACCGTAATTGCCGCATCATCGCGTCGATGGCTTCCGGACCACCGTCGGCAGTCTCGGCAAACCCACCCCGATCACGCCAAACTCAGCCGCGGGAATCGGACACCGTCTACAACCCGGCATCGAACCGCCTCAAGCCCCGAAACACCGGCGCCGGATTGACGCCGAAGGTGGCGCGGAAACTGTGGCTGAAATGGGCTGAATCGGCGAAACCGGCTTCCAGGGCGGCGCGGGTCAGGCTATCTCCAGCGTGGAGCCGGCCGAAGGCGGCCATCATGCGATTCCAGCCTCTGAACCGC
>VEPB01000504.1 GCA_012026715.1 Methylococcaceae bacterium
ACCCCCCGGTCGTTCCGCAAGTGGTCGGAGTTCCGGGTGGCCAACACGGCCTTCGGCTCCGTGTCGTTCCTGGTGCTGGAGGCCATCGGCGGTTCGCTGCCCATCAGCTACGGCTTCGTCAACGCCTGCTGGGCCATCCTGGCGGTGGGACTGATCGTGTTCCTGACCGGCCTGCCCATCGCCTACTACGCCGCCCGCCATAGCGTGGACATGGATCTCCTGACCCGCGGCGCCGGTTTTGGCTACATCGGCTCCACCCTCACCTCGCTGATCTACGCCTCTTTCACCTTCACCCTGTTCGCGCTGGAAGCGTCCATCATGTCGCTGGCGCTGGAGCTGTATTTCGAGATTCCGCTGGCGGTGGCGCATCTGGTCAGCGCGCTGGTGATCATTCCCCTGGTGACCTACGGCATCACCAACATCAACCGGCTACAGCTGTGGACCCAGCCGGTCTGGCTGGTGCTGCTCATCGCACCCTTCGTCGCGGTGCTCTGGAAGGAACCCCAGGCGCTCGACGGCCTCACCCAGTTCGGCGGCCACGGCAGCCATCCGGCGGCCTTCGACTGGCTGAAATTCGGCGCCGCCGCCACCGTGGCCTTCTCCATGGTGGCGCAGATCGGCGAACAGGTGGATTTTTTGCGGTTCCTGCCGGAGAAGACCGCCGCCAACCGCTGGCGCTGGTGGGGCGCCACCCTGGTGGCCGGCCCCGGCTGGGTGGTGATGGGCATGGCGCGCCAGTTGGGCGGCGCCTTTCTGGCATATTTGGCGATCCAGCGCGGGGTGCCACTGGAACACGCCTACGAGCCGACCCAGATGTACCTGGTCGCCTACGGGGACGTGTTCGCCGACCCGCGCTGGGCATTGGCCGCCACCACCCTGCTGGTGGTCATCTCCCAGGTGAAGATCAACGTCACCAATGCTTATGCCGGTTCCCTGGCCTGGTCCAATTTCTTTTCCCGCCTCACCCACAGCCATCCCGGCCGGGTGGTGTGGCTGGTGTTCAATGTGCTGATCGCCCTGATGCTGATGGAACTGGGGGTGTTCGGCGCGCTGGAGCGGGTGCTGGGGCTGTTTTCCAACGTGGCGATCGCCTGGATCGGCGCCCTGGTGGCGGACCTGGTGGTCAACAAGCCGCTGGGGCTGCGCCCGCCCTTCGTCGAATTCAAGCGGGCCTACCTGCCCGACATCAACCCGGTGGGGGTGGTGTCGACCGTGCTGGCCTCGGCCGTGTCCATCGCCGCCTACCTGGGGGCCTTCGGCGCCACCGCCCAGGCCTTCGCGCCGTTCCTGGCCCTGGGCGCGGCCTTCGCGCTGGCGCCCCTGATCGCGCTGATGCGACCGGCCAACTCGTTCGTTGCCCGCGCCCGCCACCACAACGGCCACGCCCACGCCTGCTGCATTTGCGGCAACGATTTCGAACCGGAGGACAAGGCTTATTGCCCGGCCTACCAGGGCACTATCTGCTCGCTGTGCTGCACGCTGGACGCCCGCTGCCTGGACCAGTGCAAGCCCGGCGCCCGGCTGGACGACCAGTTGCGGCGCTTCGCGGCGCGGCTGTTTGGCTGGACCGGACTGGCGCCGCAGCTGCGCCTGCGGCTGATCAAATTTTCCCTGTCTTACGGGCTGCTGGTGCTGTTGACCGGCGTGTTCGTGGGGGTGATCTACTACCAGGACCTGCTGGCGTTGGAAGATCCCGCCCTGGCCCGGCTGCTGGTGGGGAATTTCATGCGGGTCTACGCCTGCCTGCTGGTCTTCCTGGGACTGGGCACCTGGTGGCTGGTGCTCAACAACGAGAGCCGGCTGGTGGCGCAGGAGGAATCGACCCGGCAGACCCAACTGCTGCTCAAGGAAATCGACGAGCACCGCAAAACCGATGGCAAGCTGCAGGACGCGATGGCGGCGGCCGACCGCGCCAACCGGGCCAAGAGCCGGTTTCTCAGCGACATGAGCCACGAGATCCGCACGCCGCTCAACAGCATCCTTGGCTACGCCCAGCTGCTGCGCAAGGACGAGACGATCCCGCACCACCGCCGCGATGCCGTGGAGATCATCGAGCGCAGCGGCGAACATCTGTCGCGCCTCATCGAAGACATCCTGGACATCGCCCGCATCGAGGCCCGCAAGTTCGATCTGAAACGCGCGCCCTTCGATTTTCCCGGCTTCGTCGACCAGATGGTGCGCATGTTCAAGCCCCAGGCGGAGGCCAAGGGCCTGAAGTTTCGCTGCCAGGTCGTCGACCGGCTGCCAACGCGGGTGCGGGGCGACGAAAAGCGGGTCGGCCAGGTGTTGATGAACCTGCTGAGCAACGCCCTGAAATTCACCCGCGACGGCGAGGTGGTGCTGCGGGTGGGTTACGGCGGCGAGGTGGCGACCTTCCAGGTCAGCGACACCGGCGACGGCATCCCCGAATCCGAGTTCGACGCCATCTACCAGCCCTTCAACCGCCTCGACAGCGGCCGCGGCAACGCCATTTCCGGCAGCGGGCTCGGGCTGACCATTTCCAAGATCATCACCGAAATCATGGGTGGGGAACTGTGCCTGGACAGCCTGGTGGGCTGCGGTTCCACCTTCACGGTGCGGCTGTTCCTGCCGGACCTGCACGGGGCCGAGGAGCCGCGCGAGGACGACGTCATCGGCTACCACGGCCGGCGCCGCCGGGTATTCGTGGTGGACGACCAGGCCGAGCAGCGCGCCCTGCTCAATTCCGCCCTGAGCCCGCTGGGATTCCGGGTGCGCGAGCTGGCGTCCGGTGCGGAATGCGTGGCCGCCGTGGCGGAAGAGCCGCCCGACCTGCTGTTGCTGGACCTGGCGATGCCGGAGATGAACGGCATCGAAACCGCACGCAGCCTGCGCCGCAACGGTTACGGCGGCCCCATCGTGGTCATCAGCGCCAACGCCTACCAGACCGACCGGCGCCCGGCCTTCGCCGCCGGCTGCGACGACTTCATCGCCAAACCCCTGCAGATCAGCGAACTGCTGCTGAAAATTCGGCTGCACCTGAGCCTGAATTGGCTCCACGACGGCGAAGATGCGCATCCGGCCCGGGAGGAATCCGAAACCGGTCCGCTGCCGCCTTCGCGGGAAGTCCTGTCGGAACTGCTGGCCGATGCCCGGATCGGCGATCTGGCGGCGCTGACCGGCAAGGCCCGCGAACTGGCCGAGGCCGCGCCGGTCTATCAACCTTTTGCAGAACAGTTGCAGCAGATGGCGCGGGAGTTTCGCCTGGCTGACATCAAACAGTGGCTGGGGAGCCTGGCGCGATGAGCCGATCGGCCTCCTTGGGAACGGTCATGAT
>VEPB01000047.1 GCA_012026715.1 Methylococcaceae bacterium
CATCACCCGGCCATCCTTGATCAATACCGGCTGGGATTTTCCGGTTGCGGCAGGCGCTTCGGTGACGGTGTACTCCAGGGTGCTGTCGGCGACGGCCGGCAATGCGGGCGCCATGGCCAGGACGGCGAGCAGCGGGGAAAAACGATACGACATGAACAGCTCCTGCCCACAGAGGGCGAAATCGTGATCACTGGTGCGGCGGTGCCCGCTCCATCCGGGCAGGCACGCCGCTTCTACATTAGGTGCCGAGCGCTTGTCCGCGCAGGCGCCAGACACTAGCATTTGAACCCTTGAGCCACCCTTAAATTCCGGCCCACCCCGATGTCCCACAGTCATGCCCATCACCCTGGTGGCTTTCGCTGGCGAATGGCTGTATCCGCGCTGATCACCTTCGCCTTCGTCATCTTCGAGGCGCTCGCCGGATTCTATTCCAACAGCCTCGCGCTTCTGACCGACGCGGCCCACAACCTCACCGACGTAGTGGCCTTGGCCTTGAGCTGGTTCGCCCTGCGGCTGGCGGAACAGCCACCCCATGCCGGCAAGACTTTTGGCTACCACCGGGTTGGCATCCTCGCCGCCATGGTCAACTCCACCACCTTAGGGGTGATTGCCCTGGGGATATTCTACGAATCCTATCACCGGCTGCAGGCGCCGCCACCGGTCGCCGCCGACGTTCTGGCTGCGGTGGCCGGCGCTGCGTTGGCAGTCAACCTGCTGACCGCCTGGCTGGTCCATCACGGCAGCGAGCACGATCTCAATGTCCGCAGCGCTTTCATCCACCTGATGGGAGACGTGTTTTCCACGCTCGGCGCCATCGCCGCCGGCATCGGCATCTGGTTTACCGGCTGGACCTGGCTGGACCCCGCCGCCAGCATCCTGATCGGCCTTTTGATCCTATGGAACGCCTGGATCATCCTGAGCGAGGTTCTGGACATCCTGCTGGAGAGCACCCCGAAAGACATCGACATGGATGCGGTGGTGCGGGATTTTCTCGGCGTGGACGGCGTGCTGGGCATCCACGACCTGCACGTCTGGAGCATCTCGAGGGGACTCAGGATGTTGTCGGCCCACGTGGTGACCGGCGACATCACCCTCGGCGAGGGCGCCCGCATCCAGCACGAACTGCACGAGCGGCTGGCCCACAATCACGGCATCGGCCACGCCACCCTGCAACTGGAGTTCGAACGCTGCGCCTCCGAGGCGCTGTACTGCAACATCACCGCTCACACCCATCATGGCCACGACCATCATCACTGATCTCGACCATCGCTCCCGACCCACAGCCACAGCAGCAATACGGCCGCGAACGCGCAGCCCGAGGCCCAGCCGAATGCCGCCAGCGGCGCGAACCGTTCCCACAGCCAGCCGAACAGCACCGACGCCGGCAGCAGGGTCAGCCCAGTGATGAGGTGGAACCAGCCGTAGGCCGTACCCAGCAACTCCGGCGGCGCCAAATCCGCCACCAGCGCCTTTTCCGCCCCCTCGGTGGCGGCCAGGAACAGTCCGTAGACGGCGAAGGCCGGCCACAGCGCTGCGGTGCCGTTATCATGGGTACCCAGCCCGAGGTAGAACAACCCATAGATGATCCAACCGGCGCCGATCAGCCGTACCCTCCCCAGCCGGTCGGACCAGCCCGCCAGCACCGGCGAAAACAGCGTGGCCGTCAGCGAGGTCAGCCCCCACAGCAGGGGAATCTGCGCCTCCGGCAACCCCATGGCACGGGCCTGCAGCAACAGAAACATGTTGGACGAGTTGCCCAGACTGAACAGGGCCAGCACTAGCAGGTAACGGCGAAAGCGCCGGGGCAGCAAGGCCGGGCTCCAGTCCAGGGGGCGCGGCGACGAAGGCCGGGGACGGTCCGGCTCCGCCACGATGGCAGCCAGGGCCACCGTCAACACACCCGGCAGCGCGGTCCAGAAAATCAGGTCACGCACGGCCAAACCCTGTTCGAGCAACAGCCATGCAGCCAAGGGGCCGATCACCGCACCGGCGTTATCCATCCCCCGCTGCAGGCCGAACGCCAGTCCGCGCCGGCCGGAGTCGACGCTCGCCGCCAGCATGGCATCGCGCGGCGAACTGCGCAGCCCCTTGCCGACCCGGTCCATGAAACGCAGCGCGAGCACCACCGGCCAAACCGACGCCAGCGCGATCAACGGCCGGGAAAAAGCCGCCAAGGCATAGCCACCGACGACCAGCGGCTTGCTGCGGGCAAGGCGATCGGCGAGCAAGCCGGACGCCAGCTTGAGCAGGCTGCCGACGGTTTCGGCAATACCCTCGATCAACCCCAGCGCCTTCGGGCCGGCCAGCAGCACGGAAGACAGGTAGATCGGCAGCAACGGATAAACCAAATCGCTGGCCGCGTCGTTGAGCAGGCTCACCCAGCCCAACAGCCAGACGGTGCGCGGCAGGGCGAGCAGCGGTTTGAGCACGGTCCACCTCCTGGGTGAAACTCAGACCGGAGAAGGATACCGCGAACCCCATGCGATGCGAGGGGGCGCAGAAAACCCGCTCACCACCACCACCTTGACCGCACCGGCCAATCCCGGTAGGATTCGCGATCTCTCGGGGTGTAGCGCAGCCTGGTAGCGCACCTGTATGGGGTGCAGGTGGTCGGAGGTTCGAATCCTCTCACCCCGACCAATATCAAGACCCTACAAAATGAACGAAGCCGGTTTACCCGGCTTTTTTCATTTCTGTCCCGACAAGTTCTCGCGTTCGATAAAGACTGCCTCGGTCAGCTTTTGTTGCTGCGCGGCTAAACGGTGTCGTCTCCGCCGCTCTATCTCAAAACCCTTGCGGACCTGGATTTCTCTATCCCTTTGTCTTTCAACCGCCAAGCGAGTTGGCGGATCGCCCATTCCCTCTTGGTGCGTATTCCGGCCGAACGTGACTGGTCGTTCCGGTCGATCGTGACCGATTTTGGCCAGTTTCCGGAACCGACAGTCACCGGAGCGGAATAACCGGTCACGATGACCCGAAATGGATTTCGGAGATGGGGGGTGGCACAGTACTATTTCAGAATGAACCGGACACCGAATAAGCCGTGACAAACTTCTCTCGGTACATCGGCATCGACTACTCGGGGGCGGAAACTCCCGACTCCAGTCTGAAGGGCTTGCGCGTCTATCAGGCAAGCGGGGCAATACCCGCTGCCGAAGTCCCGCCGCCAGCCGGTCCGCGCAAGTATTGGACGCGCCGCGGGCTGGCCGAGTGGTTGGCGGAACGCCTGGCGGAAGAGATGCCTACCCTGGTCGGCATCGACCACAACTTTTCGTTTCCGCTGCGGTATTTCGAGGTACATCACCTGCCGCCGGACTGGGACGAGTTCCTCGTTGATTTCAGGCGGCACTGGCCGACCGACTCGGACCACACCTATGTCGATTTCGTCCGCGACGGCGTTTGCGGCGCGGGTGACGAACGAAGCGGCAGTTCCAAGTGGCGTCGGTTGACGGAGCACCGCTGCGGGGCGAAATCGGCGTTCCATTTCGACGTGCCGGGCTCGGTCGCCAAAGCTACCCATGCCGGGCTGCCGTGGCTCCTTTACTTGCGGCGACGCCTCGGCGACAGACTGCATTTCTGGCCCTTCGATGGTTGGGAGATTCCGCCCGACAAATCGGTGATCGTCGAGGCTTACCCGTCGCTGTGGAAACATACCTACCCGCGACAGGATCGCGCGCCGGACCAGCACGACGCTTACACGATCGCCGCTTATCTCAGTGAGGCGGATCGGGAAGACCGCTTGCAACACCTGTTCGAGCCGTCCCTAACGCCTTCGGAGCGCATGATAGCCGGCGTGGAGGGTTGGATTCTGGGGGTCGCCTGAAATCCCGCCGGAGGCGTAACTCTCGACAAGCCCCGGATACTGTCTTCCCGAAAGTGCCACGCCATTATCGGCATCATCGCAAGTCATGGATGCGGATCGTCGCCAAACAGTCGATTGCCCTCACCGTGCCCCGTGAACCAGGGACGACCCGGAAAAATCCACCGCATGAGGCGGAGCGAGCGCGGTCATAACCCGGTCGGTATCCTGGCCTACCGCTGCGGCAATAGCCGGATCGCCGATCATCGCCTGGTGTTCCCGGGATGAAGGCCATTGGCCGGCTCGGGCATATTCGCCCGCCACCAAAGCCAACGCGAAATCGCGCATTCGTGGTTCGTTGATCCGCTGGGCAGCGGCGGTTGCCTGGCTCAGGATCGGAACGGTGTCCACTTGTTCCGCCCAGTACTGATAGCGTCCCACATCACCCATGGCGATTGCCTGGTCAACTGGATGCGCGATCCCCTTCAACAATTCATTCGCATGCCGGAACAAGCTTTGCGCGACGGAATTTTGCTCACCTTCCGCCGTAAGCGACCAGGCGATGGCGGCCTCCGCGCGGGAGCGAAAGATCGGATCGCCGAGATGTTCGGCCAGGCTGAGCGCGCCATAGGGCAGACCTTGCGCGAGAAGTTCTCCGATCAGATCCAGGATCATGCCTTGAGGATCCTCGGCGGAATTCATCCGGGAGATCGCTTCCAGCGCTGATTGGGGATCGCGGGCTTTGGCGAAAGCCAGCGCCAGGGAACGCAGGACCACCGCACGGTCGGCTTCGGGAAGTCGCTCGATATATCGAGACACATGGGAGAGCAAAGGAACGGCATAGTTTTGCCGTCCTGAATGACTGTACGCGTTTGCCAGGTCGATGTAATAGATCAAGCGAGTTTGCGGGAATTTTTCTTGGATAATTAGGCGATTAACCTCTTTCCAGGCAATCTGGGCCTTACCATCGTCCCCCAGACCGACATACATTCCGGCCAAGTATCCCCCTGCGGCGATTTGGGATGCTTGATTCGTCAAGCGAGGGGGCAATTCCTCCGCTGCCCGAATCACCTCCAATGCACGCTCCGATTCGCCATAATTGGTCAAGGTACGCGCGAGCAGCCCCAACGCTCCGATCCGCTGTGGCAAGCCGTCCAGCGTATCGACTGCCGCTCGGTAGTTTCCCAGGATTTGGTTGCGGGCCTCGCTGTTTCCCAGGTTCTGATGATAGTCCGCGATGGCCAGCAAGGCGCCCCATTTGGCATCGCCGGCGTCCATGGCGTTCACCATGGCAAGGGTTTGATCCGGATGATCCTCCGCCAATAACCGAGCGCTCAACTTGTGCAGGTGACGATTCCAGGTGCGATCACTCCGCAAACGTGCCAGTGCTTTAGAGGGATCCAATATCGGTTTATCCGTGGATGAGCCAACGGCCCCGGCAGTATCACGCGGGTTTTCGGCAGGGGCGTTGGGGAGCGTGCCCAGCGGAATTAGCGGTTGATCCGTGGGATTCGGCTGAACCGGTGGGAGCGCTTCTCCGAAACTCAGGAGTTGCTGAATCGCCTCCAGTTCAGGAGAAAGACCGCGTAGCCCGTCACCCGCACTGACCGGCGGGGCCGGCGGCGACTCAACCGGCATCGGCGGTCGCGCTTGCGGCATCAAAATGACGCCGCACCCAAATCCAAACGACAAACCGGCGACCAACAATCCGGCGGCCACGGCGGGTGGAATGGCTTTCTGCAGATTGTCCCAATCGAATTTTTTCTTATTGACCCGCGCCTTGGATCGGAGACGGTAAAGCAGTTGTGCCGGATGAATGCCTGCCTCAAGCGCCTGAGCATCGCGAATTCGTTGTAGCTCTGCCGTCCTGCGTTGGATCTTGGTCGTCGTCATGTTTTCGATCGCAAGGGACCAAGATGGAGGCTCAGCGACGTTGTCCGATTAAGAATGTTGCAGGCCATGAATTTCGTTTTTCGGAGGTTGCGGGGTGTCGACGGAATCTTAACTACGGCAAGTCGAAGTTGAACGACAACTCGTCCACGGCCCAATGCCCGGATTGAAAGCATCGCACGGCCGTCTGGCTGATCGCGCAAGGCAGCCTGCCACCCGGTTTCGTCGATCTCGAACACCCAGCGGGAGGTCATCAGACTGGCGCCGATTCACCCTAATGCACTGGCTATCCGCCGGATCGCGCGATGCGGCGAACCACCGGTCGCGACTTCAGCCCGATGCGACTCAAGCCGAACCGGGGCTTCGTCCTTCCATTGTCCTAGAAACGGCAGTTGTCCGCTTGATGGGGTAGTCAAGTGATTGTGATGATTTGGAAGGTGTTTGGAAATTAAATCTCACCGGTTGGCTGAGGCCGCTACCTGCCCGACAGCGCGGTTCCCAAGCCGCACAGCACCTGCCCGGCCGGCGCCGGCGACCAGTTCCACCAACCACTACTCGAACTTGCAGGCAACCACCCGATTGACTGTGACCGAACTGCCTCCGGACGAGTAGCCCCACACCACGTCGCCGTTGGGCGCGGTGGTGAAGTCCTGGAACCGATCCACCGCCAGCGAGGTGGTGACAGGGCCCTCCAGCAGCGCGCCGGTATAGGCGTCGGCCACGGCCAGCACCAGCTTGCCGCCGCTCTTCCAGCCCAACAGCAGCTTGTCGAAGTCATAGGCGGCCATATACGGACGGAACGGATACCCGCCGTCGATCGGCTCGGCGGCAGACACCGCCACGTTGGGCGCCAATCCAACTGTTCCCGCGCTGTTGTAATGGGCCAGCCTCAGCACCAGGTTGCCGGAGTCGCCGTCAATGTAGTTCAGCCAGGCGCCGCCGGAGCGATCCGCCACCAGGCCGCCCAGCGCGCGCCGGGTCGGATCCTTGCCGGACAGCCACTGATACTCCACCGGCGCCCCCTGGGAGCGGTCCAGCCTGGCGATGCGCATGGCATTGGGATAGGCATCGCCGTGGCAGGCAGCCACCCAGGACGCGCCATCGTGGGCCAGGCGCACCGACCAGCTGTGACTGCAACCCCAGTCCCAGCCGCCGGATTGCAGCGATCCGTCCATCCCGACAACCTTGAGGGCATCGCCGGCGTGGATGTCCACTTCTCCGGCGGCACCGGGACGGGGAGACGACCCAGCCAGCCGGAAGTAGACGCCATAGCGGCTGCCGTCGCTGGCGATCCGGGCAGTGTGGCCATACCACCAGATGAAATAGGCACCGTCGCTGTCGACGTTGCGCTTGTTGGTGAGCGTGGTGCGGAACTGCGGCGTGCCGTTGGCATCGACACGCACCAGGTCCATCTTGCCGCACACGTTGTTGTTGGGTGTGGCGGCCGACTTGCAGTATTTCGACGAATAGATGTCGGGGTCATTGGCGACGATGGCCAGCGCAACCCCTTCCGCATCCGCGAGGCCGGCATGGACTTCCAGCCCGCTCAGAGCCGGCAGCCTGGAATCAAGGCCATCGCGGGCGCTCAAGTTGGCCAGCTTGACGGTCTCCGATGACGGATCGGACCAGGCCAGCAAACTGGTCCCGGTGCCGTCGTCTCGCGGCACCACCACCACCGGGTAATACTCGTCGCTGCGCGGGACGCTGCCGCCGACGGCGTCCGTGCTGGCGCGCAAGCGCTTGTCCAGCGCGTCGCAGACGCTCGGCGGGGGAGTCGGAGTAGCCGTCGAAGGCGGGTTCGGCGTGGCTGCCGGTCGCGGCGGCGGGGTCGCGGTCGGACGGGGCGGCGGAGTGGGTGTCGCGCCCGGGCGCGGCGCCGGCGCTATCGTCGGAACCGGCATCGTCACCGCGCCACTCATGCCGTTGACTCCCAGATGGGACCAGGGGAACTTGCCCACATAACGGATATAGTAGTTACCGTCGATTCGATCCGGCAGTCGATTGGACCAACGGTTGGTATAGGTCACCCCGTTGATTTCAACCAGGTCGGTGTTCCACGAGTTCACCGCGGAAATGCTGCCCGATGTGACTCGGCACTGATCTCCGACCCCATTGAACACCAACGGCAAGTTGGCTCTGACGGGATTGGCGCAGGGCGCTCCGGCGGTGCCGCCGCCTCCGTTGCCGCCATCGACCGGCGTTGCGCTGGCGCCGTTGGAATCGCCGACGGTACCGGCGGTGTCGGTGTATTTGATCCAGTACCAATAAGGCTGCCCATTGGTCAGCGAACCGTCGCTGAAGCCGCGCTCGCCGCCGTTGAGGATCGCAACGCGTTGCCGGCCGGAAGGGTTTGATTCGGTATCTCGCATCACCTGAATATTGCGAAGGTTGCCGCTTACCACCCAGACAAGGTCGACCTTGCCGTTGCTCCCAGTCGCCTTCAGCGTCACTGTGGTGGCGTAAGCATCACTCCCCGCCACCGCAACTACCAGCAACGGTCTTGCCAGCCAAGCACTTCGCGCTTTTCCCACGTTTTATCTCCTCGTCATTTCGAACCCGTACCACGGGAGTTGCCTCACATGTCAGTAACTGCCGATTTCCGCCTTCCCTGGCGCAGCGGCAAAGCCATTCCAGCGGGCTCCTCGGCATGGCAGGTCACCGCCCCCGACCGCCGGGAACCCGGCTTTGGAGCAGCACGGACCGCAGCCCAGCCGGGTCGTACTCAACGCGAGGTCATCCAGCCACACATTGAATTAGGGGGGCGGCGCCACCCTGATACAACTGTCATCCCAACCGGATCTTGTTGAAGTTGGGGAACACCAAATCGGCGCCGGCGTCGCCACAGTGATTCGTGGTGGAGACGCTCGGCTCGGGCTTGGCGACGCCATCGATCCACACCTTGCTGGCCGTTCCAAAGCTTATGGATCTCCTGATGGTCGGGCATCTTCCAGCCCCCCCGCCGTTCCAGCCGTTCAAGGCGGGCCCCAGATTCGTGACCTTGACCTCCGTGCCGAAGCCGTCGACCGCCCAGGCGGCATCACGGGACATCGCCAGAACCACGGCGCCGGAGAAGCAAAAGCGGTTTAGCGTTGATGCGCTCTTCACGTCCATACTTTTCGCTTGATCGGTAAGAAGCCGAGCGATCCAAGCATTCGGGATCGCCGCAAATCCGGTTCAATCTTGAGCAATTAGTGGGCCATGACCTTTCCAGGGTCCAGGCCCATCCGGAAGGAGAGAAACGACGTCCCATCGCCAAACTGCATGCGCGCGGAAAGGTTTGCGGCGGGTAATCCATCTCCCCGGTCTCACAAGCGCTTGTCCGGATCAACGCTGCTTGACGGGGAAACACCCATCTGTCGGGTAACGACAACAGCTCCCCTGAGGCACGAATCCAGCTGCCAGGTCTTCATTAGTCCGTTCACAATCAACGACATGAATGGGCACCAATCAACCATATAGCATTTGTGGTGAATATTCGGCGCTGTCGCCTGAAAGCGACCTTTTCCCCGCACTTCGTCGAGAGCCACGCCTTTTCCCCAAATTGGACCTTAACCCGATGATTGTTCTTTTAAACTCCTCTTGTACCCGTCGGAGAACCCGAACTACCGGAAAATCTCTTCATCGTGACGGGAACGACGAAATTGCATAAATAACTGATACATAGGGTTATCCAGGGGGTTGCGTTAATTTCCGAGCAATATAAAAATCCCTCCGTCAATATCGCTGGAGGGGCATATGGCGAGAACCGCCAGATCGTTGAGTTGCACTGACGCTGAACTGGGCGAATTGCAACGTTTGGTTCAATGCGCGACAGAACCAGCGCGACTGCTCATACGAGCCCAGATTGTATTGGCCTGCCTGGCCGGAAAGCGAAACGATGAAGTTGCCGCTGAACTGGGCCTCGGAACCGGGACGGTGGCGCTCTGGCGCAGGCGATTTGCTGCCGAGGGCATCGATGGATTGATGGATCGTCCACGGCCAGGAAAACCCCCCAAATATCCGGCGGCAGACCTTCGCCGGCGTCTGCTGGCCCTCATGGCAAAGCCGCCGCCCCCCGGAAAGGCACAGTGGGATGGCTACTCGTTAGCCAATTCTCTGGGAGTTTCCGCGGATGTGGTCTACCGGCTGTTGCGCGACGAACACATCACCCTTCGAAAGCGCCATATCTGGAGCATCAGGACGGACTCCCAGTTTGCCGCCAAATCGACCGACATTCTCGGACTTTTCCTGAGTCCCCCGGAAAATGCTCTGATCATTTCCATCGACGAGAAGCCATTCGAACCGGGTGCGGTCCGATCCAGCGGACGGGTCGTCACCAGTTGCGGGAGCTTGTTTCGAGGCCTGACGAACAATCTTGAGCCCAACGAGAAGATCCCGCTGATCGCAGCCCTCAGCACGGCATCCGACACAGCCCAATCGAAGACGAGGCCAAGGGACAAGTGGCCGGACGTTCGCCAATTTCTGGGTGTCATGGTCGAAGAGAGTCCACCGGATCGCGAAGTCCACGTCATTCTCGACGGAGCTCCTGAACACCTGCGCGACGATGATTGGCTGGCCGTTTACCCCCATGTTCTCGTCCACCGGACGCTGGGGACTGCGAGCTGGCTAAACCAGGTAGAGATCTGGTTCAGGATCCTGAAGCGCAGGGAATTGCGCGGACGAACCTCTCCCAGCAGCGAGGAACTTACCCGCGCCATCGATGGCTTTATCCGCGCTTTCAACGAAAAGAGCATTCCCTTTGTTTGGCGCAAAGATGAAGAAATAGGCACTCATCAGCAAAATAGGAACGCCGATTTAAGCAATTTTTAACTGTCGCGTGCGGGTTACACATCGCTTCGCCAGATGCCGCGCGGAGACAGCCTCCACCTCCCAGCAGCTTCGCCATCGTTTCTCGCCCCGAACCATCGGGTGACATCGTCGCACGGCATCTTCGGTTACTCGTCGCAATATCCGCGATTTGCTGACGCAGGGCATCGCCAGGATTGGCAATGGCCCGCTAATTGCTGTCGATTGAACCGGACTTGCGGCGATCCCCAATGCTGGGATCGCGCGGCTTCTTACCGATCAAGCGAAGAGGGTGGACGTGAAGAGCGCATCAACGCTGTACCGCTTTTGTTTCTCCGGCGCCGTGGCACTGGCGATGTTCTGCGATACTTCCTGGGCGGCCAGCGGCTGCCGTATCGACTACGTCATCCAAAATCAGTGGCCCGGCGGTTTTACCGCCTCGGTCACCGTGACCAATCAAGGCGACGCAGCGAACGGCTGGAACGTCGTTTGGAACATGCCCGCCAACCAGGAGGTGTACGACCTCTGGAACGGCCGCTACCGGCAGACCGGTTCCACCGTACAGGTCAGGAATTCCTTCTGGAATGCCGCCATTCCCACCGGAGGTCAGGTACAGTTCGGCTTTAACGCCACTAAGAACAGCAGCAATCCCGTCCCGGCCGGAGCCACATTGAACGGCGTAGCCTGTTCCATCAACGGCAACGGCCCAACCGCCACCCCCAAACCCCCCGCGACGCCGGCTCCAAGCCCCAAGCCGACCGCCACGCCCACGCCAAAACCGACATCCGCACCGATTCCGGTGCCGGATACCTCGGCCTGCACCGCGAGCTACCAGATCGTCTCCCAATGGAATGACGGATTCACCGCCGCAGTGACCCTGCGCAACAAAGGGCCGGCGATGCAGGGCTGGAGGGCGGTTTGGGCCATGCCCGACGGCCAGCAGATCACCCAGTCGTGGAACGGCAATTACGCCCAGACCGGAAACCAGGCTACAGTGACCAACGCGCCCTGGAACGGTGAACTGGCCAGCGGCGGCAGCGTTCAATTCGGCTTCAATGGTCGGCACTCCGGCAGCAACCGGATTCCGACCGCCCTCAGCGTCAACGGCTTCGCCTGCAGCGGCCTGGCCGGCCGAAACACCCCGCCCCCCACGCCGCGTCCAACCGCAAATCCCACCCCGCAGCCCACCGCAACCCCGCCGCCCACGCCGCCCGCCACCCCCACGCCGAAACCGCCGACC
>VEPB01000500.1 GCA_012026715.1 Methylococcaceae bacterium
CGGGCGGTAATTGGGCGGCTGCTGGAAGGTCGCCCCGTGACAGGTGGAACATCGTCCGGTGTTCACAGCCGCATGATCCATGGCCGCACCGGCCCAGGATGTCGCGGTAAACGGCGCCACGCTGCCGATCAAGGCATTCTGGTGACAGAGTTCGCAGCCGCCACTGGCCAGTGGGATGTGCCCACTGCTGAGCTGGGTGGCCCCGATCGCCCCCTTGCCCGCATGACAGGCGCTGCAACCCGTCTTGGAGGTATGCAGGTAACCGCCATCGGACCAACATAGATAGGCGCCCACCGCGCCGGAAGCGCAAACGTGGGTGGCGTCGCGGGCCCGATCGTGACAGCCGGCCTGGCTGCAATCCAGCGAGCCGGTCGCCACGTGGTTGGCTATTGCATTCTGCCCCAAGGGCTTTTGGCTGCCCGCCCAGGTGGCGCCGCTGTGACAACTGGCGCAATGATCGACGATGCCGGCGGCCTGATGGTCGAGCACGGTAGACGCAAAATTACTGAAGTCGCCCTTGGCGTTATTGGCGTGGCAACCGCTGTTGCCGCAATCCAGCGTCGTCGGGATATGGTTGGAGGGTTTCCCCTTGACCGTCTGGTTGGCGAACCGGGTGTCGTGGTCCTGATGGCAGGTGGAACAGGCCACGGTGCCGATCACGGCGTGGTTCATCGCCGAACCCTGAACCGTCTTGACGTGGTTAAACCCCGTGAAGTCGGCTTCGCTGCTGCCGGCGTGGCAGGCTTCGCAGGAGGCCGTGGTCGTGATGTGATTCGCCACCGCGTTTTTGCCCAGCGCCCCGGAAGATGCGTAACTGCCGGTGTCGTTGTGGCACAGCGAACATTGGCCGGTAATGTTGAGCTGGAGGTGATCCAGGGTGCCGTCGCGGAAACTGACCGGGGTCGGCCAGGAGGCGGTCACCGTGGCCTGGTGACAGGCGTAGCAGTCCGCCGTCGGCAAAGCACCTAGATTCGCACCGGATACAGTGACACTGCTGTTGGGCGGAATGTGGTTGCTCAAAGGACCGGTGATACCGGCCTGCTTGCCGTCATGGCAACCGTCGCAACGGGTGGTACCGGGCACCACACCCACCGCTCCCGTTACCGGGTCCTTCAGCTGCGAATGATCCATCGCCTCGCCGAAGGATTCTGTGGTGTGACAACGCTGGCAGGCGTCGCCGGCATTGCTGTCCAGATGGTGCTTTTGATTGTTGGGGTCGTTGATCTGCCCCACGATCAGCATGTTGTTCTGGGTCGTGCCGGTATGGCAACGGGCGCAGGGCGGCGATGCTTTGGAACTGCTCCCGGAGCCGGTGACGGTAACTCCGGAGTGATCCATCTGGGCCCCGGCAAAGCTGGTGAATCCCTGATGGCAGTGTTCGCAGGACAGATCGCCCGGGTTGGGGATGTGATCGGTTCCAACGCTGTCCGCCGCCTTAGGCCAATCACCGACCGCCGGCATGGCGTAGGCGCGGTAGGGTTCGACCGCGAACCTGGCGTTATGGCAGCGCTCGCAATTACCGGAAACGCCGAGCGTTTCATGGTCCAAATCCCCGGTATTGGCCCAGGTTTGCGGCTTCGGCCAGCCATTGGCTGCACTCATGGCCTGCTGGTGGCAGACCTCGCAACTGGCATCGGGCATGTTGGCGGGGTTGGGGATATGGTTGGCGTCACGCCCCTGGGCCGACTTGTTGTCGTGACAGCCGCCCTGGGCACAACCACCGGTGGTACCGGTATGGTCGTACTCCACGGCGGTCCGGAAGCCACCTGGGATGGTGACGTCGCGGTGACAGTTTTCGCAGGCCCCCTGCTTGGGGTGCAAGCCGCCGTCGGCTTTTCTGTCGGGGCGTCCCCTTATTTCCTGACCCGCATGGGATTCGCCGTCGTGACAGTTGGCGCAGGGCACATTCACCTGACCGCCGTCGGCGCTGATCACGCCGGCCTTGACGTGGTCCATGGTCGCCCCGCTCCAGTCGGGAGCCACGAAGGGGAATTCGCCGATCACCGCATTCTGGTGACAAGCCAGGCAATCCGCATCGGTCGGCACGTGGTCGCGCGGCTTGCCCTTGGCGATCTTCTTGCTCGGGTCGTGGCAGATGACGCAGGGCTGGTTTTCGCGGACGATCTGCTCGTGGTCCATGGGCGGATTCTTCCAGCCGTCGGCCTCGTCCGCCTTGTCCGGGCTATGGCAGCGGGCGCAGGAATCGTCCGTGGGGACGTGCTTCTTCGGCTTGCCCAAGGCGCCGACCTTGCGGAAGCTGCCGTCGTGGCACAGCACGCAGTTCTCGAAGATTTCCGAGGCCCGGTGACTCATCCGGGCCGGCCTGAACTTGCGATTCGGGTCAATGTGACAGTTGCCGCAGGCGGCATTCTTGACAGCCGGGTCACCCGTCGGCTGGTCCAGGGGAATGTGGCCGGGCGGTGTCGGTGCACTGGTCGTCCCCTTGGCGATGACGCCGGCATGGCAACCGGCACAGCCACCGCTCCCGCCGGAACCGGCCAGCAGTTCCGGCGTATGGTTCATATCCCACTTGCGGAAGGTCTTGGCCGACGTGTGGCAGTCGGCGCAATTGCCGGCCAACGCGGCATCGATGTGATTCGGTGCGGCACCGTCCACACTCTTCCGGCCGGGCCAGTCCGGCGGGAACGGGGCATCGGCGATCCCCATCGGCGTCGCCCGATCCGCCAAGGGGCTGAAACTCCAATTTTCGGGGTTGTGACAGCTGCCGCAATCGCTGCGGCTCCAACCGCTCTTGCGATAGCTGATGCCCAGCACGGCATGCTGGCGCGGCCCCATGACCCCGGTCCGCCAATCGGCGAAGCGTTTCTTGATGGAGCCGGAATGACAGCGCTCGCAGGGGGCCGGAGTTGCGCCGTCCGCCATCAGCGTCGGGAAGTGGTTGTAACTGCCGTCCGGGCCACCCTGCCCCGCGGCACGATCGCCGTCGTGACAGTCCGCGCAATTCTTGCGAATTCCGTTATGGCCAAAGCTGCCCCCGACCCAGGACTCGAACGGCGCGGAACCGTTGTTGCCGTCCACGGTGGCAAGATGACAGCGCTCGCAGGACTGCTTGCCGATGGCGATGTGTTCCGGGAATTGTTCGACGCCGGAGGCTAGGCTGCCGTCGTGGCAGGCCCGGCATTTCTTCTGGATACCGCTGTGGTCCATGACCGCGCCGGACCAGGAGGCAAAGGGCAGCGGCGGCTGTTGATTGACGCCTGTATACGTGGCGCCATGACAAACGCCACAGTCCTGTTGGCCGACATTGGGGATATGACTATGACCCAGGCTGGCCTGGGCGTCGTCTACGGTCCAGGGGCGGTGTTCCAAGCGGCGGAACTTCTCGACGTGACAGTGCGAACAGGATTTCGCGTCCACGCCCGAATGCAGTACCCCAAGATCGCTGACAACCGAACCTTTCCAGGTTCGCAGCGGGTCGGATGGATCGGGGCTGGAAAGCGAAGCCCATGGGGTGTGGCAGACCGAGCAATCCAGGTCGTCGGAACTGGGAATATGACCTGGCTTGGGCGCCTGCTTCTTGCTCTCGGCATCCCACTGGACGAATTGGCCGTTATGGCAGTCGTTGCAGTTGGAGACTATGCCTGTGTGGATCGCATCAAAAGAGACATTGCCGAAAGGATTGTCGGCTTTGGCCAACGCCGTATCGGCAAGAAACAGGCACAGGAATCCGAAGAACAGACTTGGCCCTAGACTTTTCCAGTTCATGCCGACGCCCCCGCGCCCAAAGAGATGGATCGATTTCCTCAATTCACATCCCTTTGCCCAACCGCTCTCCCGCAATCACGCCGAAGGACTGCCGAGGCAGTCCTTCCTTACATCGCAAAAAAAACCGCCGTGACAGCTTAGTTATCACGGCGAAATCAATCTTGCGCGGTCAGGCACCCGCGCGGGCACTCTAGAGACGAGGCCTAACCCTAACCGATCCGAGGCCGGCGAATTGAGAAACCGTCGACAGTTTTACCTCGCGCCCCATTAAAACCCGACGCGAACAGTCGGGCGACGGCGCAGGTACAGCCTCAGAAATTCCAGCGATAGCCGGCGCTGAAGAAATAGCCGGTGGTGTCGTTGCGATCGCGCACCAAGTGATCGCTCCATTCAAAACCGCCTTCGAGTTCGGTGCTCAACGACTTGAGAACGTTGTAAGTCATCCTCAGAGCCGGCCGGACCCGCACCATTTCACTGCCATTCCAGCCGCTGTACGCCGTGTAATAATCGACGCGCAAACGCGGGTCGACGCGCAACTGCTGATCGATGGGATAACGACCATCCATATACATGGAAATGATGTTGGGGCCCTTGTTGTTATTGTTGTCGTAGTAGCGCAGCCCCAGCGTCCAGATATCCCCGGGCGCGATCAATCCATTGCCGATCAACTGAGCGGAATAGGAAAACTGGTCGCCGGTCCCCATCATCAGGTTGCCCAGATTGGTCGCCAGAATTCCCGGAATATCCGCGCAGATATTGATCGGATTGCTACCGGACATATTGGACCACATGGCATCGGCATTGAGCTGAAGCTTATCGGCGACCGGAACGATACCGCCGATGGTGGCGGTCTTCAGATTGCCGGAAGTCTTGACAACCAGTTCCTGACGCCTTTGATTCAGCCGCGCCTCGCATGCCAGGCGGGCATTGAGCTCGAATATGCTCTCGGAACCGGTGGCCTGCGGAACGATTCCCGCAGCCTGCAGCACATAATCGAGATTGCTCGTCCCCAATATGGGTGTCCGGTGGTAATCGATGTTGGCGTGCAATATGGCACCGCCGTCAAAATTCCAATTCCCCCAGGCCTGCAAGATATTCAGTTCGCGGAACAGAATGTCGTAGTCGATCTGGGTGAATACCGGGTGCACCGGATGCTGGTAGCGCATCTCGCCGCCAATGGCCCGGCGATCGGTCCGATGGCTACGATTGTCGTCCTGGTTGATGATGTAGGCGTTTCCGGCCCAGTAATCCGCGAACGGCCCGAAGTCCAGACTCAGCCCATAAAACGACAGGTTGGGATCACCGTTGGTGGCGCGGAACGGCCGCACCGGAAAACCGCCGACCATATTGACCTGAAACTGGGGGTGAAATTTATAGCTCAACAACCCCCCGTCGAATCGGCCCAGCACGCCGCCGGTACTGCGCGTCTGCCGACCCAGTCGGGTTGACAGCCCCGTCGGCCGATCGTTGAGATCCAGATAAAAATTGCTGACCCGGAATTGGTTATAGGTCTGCCGGTTGGTCTCGTCGTGATGAATGAAATCATCCCGGTAACGTCCATCAAAGCGGCCTCGCACGTCCATCCGATCAGTGCGAACGCGACCGTTCAAGCTGAAATTGTTCAACAGCAGCGAAGTATCCATGGTGGAATGATCCTGGTAATCCGAGATCATGCCGCCCTGATAGTAGTATTGCGAAATGGCGCCATTGAGTTCCCAGCGCTTGCCGGATTCGCCACCCACTTTTTCCTTGCCATTCTTCGCCAGTTTTTCCTTTTCCTTCTTGCTGGCGTTTTCAAGCCCGACAATACGCTGCTTGACGCGGTTGGCGCCCTCCCCCTTGGGAAACAGCACGAGAAACCGCTCGTATTCCTGCCGGGCGCGCCAACCCTGACCCAGCCGTTCGCGGGCCAGACCCAGCATCTCCACCGCTTCGGCTTTATTTTCCGGATCGCCGGTTTGTTCCACCTTCGAATAGAAATTTAAGGCAGCCGGCCAATCTTCC
>VEPB01000029.1 GCA_012026715.1 Methylococcaceae bacterium
ACCCGCCCGGCTCCCACTGGTATTACGCCAGCGGGACCAGCAACATCCTCAGCCGGCTGATCCGTTCGACGGTGGGCGATGACCGCTACCGGGACCTGCCGCGCACGGCCCTGTTCGCGCCGTTGGGCATGGGCGGCGCGGTGATGGAGCGCGATGGTTCGGGCGACTACGTGGCATCGTCGTTCATGTACGCGACCGCGCGGGACTGGGGCAAGCTGGGTCAGCTATACCTGCAGGATGGCATCTGGCAGGGCAAACGCATCCTGCCGGAAGGCTGGGTGCGCTACAGCACCACGCCGGCGCCGGCCGACCCTGCCCGCCAATACGGCGCCCATCTGTGGCTGCAGGTTCCGGATTCCATGATCGGAGCGGATCGGGTGCCCCTGCCGGCGGACAGCTTCCACGCCATCGGCTTCGAAAGCCAGTTCGTGACCGTGGTGCCGTCGCGCCGGGTGGTGCTGGTGCGGTTGGGGTTGACCCGCCATCCGGGCAGTTGGCGCCAGGACCGGTGGGTTGCGCAGGTGCTGGCGGCCCTGCCGCGATGAGTGGACGGTGCGCTCAGCGGACAATCTGATTCGCCAATTCCAGTATCTGCGAGCTGAGCTTGAGCCCAGTTCGTTCGGCGGTGGCCAGATTGATCTCGAACACCAGCCGGCCACCCTCCGGTTTCAGTTCGATCATGCCTCCCGCACGGATGAAGGGCTCGCCGTCGCCGATGGTCAGAATCGGGCGGCCGGCGATTTCCGACAAGATAGTGCCGATACGCCACAGTTCCGAACCGTGAACGTAAAGCACCTGGCAGTCACTGCCGCCGGGGTGGGAGCTCAGCGGCGACACCGCGACCTTGCGTCCTCCCGCTTGTTTGTCGCGCAATTGTTCGAAGAACACATTGACGATCTCGTCGCCCTGAATGCAGATGTTGAAGTGCCCGGCGTCCGGCGCCGCGCCGCTGGGCCAGGTCACGAATTTGGACAGGCTGAGGACATAGGAGGCCCGCAGGGCGACGGGATCGACCGCCGTGGACAGGCGTGGGAGAGCGGCCAGGCACAGGATGAGCGCCGTTCCCAACCGCAAGTTCCGGCGGAGACGCCGGGTTCGGGGCGCGTTTCGGTTCGGCATGGCCCGGACCCGCGGGTCAGAATTGCCAGTCGAATTGGACATAAACGCTGCGCGGCACCTGGGCGCGCACCGGCGGTATGATTTCCTGCTGAAATTCCGGATGTTTGCTGTCCAGCAGGTTCTGGCCCGTCAGCGACAGCTCCAGATTTTTTAGCGGTTTCCACCCCAGCCGCGCGTCCAGGGTGACGTAGGCCGGAATTGCGGTTCCCCAGCGGGGGACACGCGGAATGTCGGGGCTGAAGCGGCTGTAGAGCTGACTGAACAAGGGAATCTTGTCGACGTAGCGGACCCACAGGTCGAATTCCAGGTTGTCGGTCAGATCGAGGCTGGAACGCGCCGAAACCTGCTGCTGGGGATGGTTGCCTTCCTCCGAGCCGTAAATCCCGGAGACACCCTCGAACTGCAGTTTGAGATAGGAATAGGCCAGTTCCAGCGCCCAATGTTCGGTGGGTTTCCAGTTCAGCAGCCACTCGGCGCCGTAGGAATGGGCGCGGAGGTCGTTGCCGTAGGGGGTGTAGGCCGTCAATGACGGCTGCAGTTGAATCAGCAGGTGGTTGGCGTCGAAGCTGCGCAGATCGCGGTAGCTGTTGTAGAACAACGCCAGGTCGGTGGAAAAGTCGCCGCGCGGTTGGAAGCGGTATCCCAGTTCATAGGCTAGCAACTGTTCCGAGCGGAACGAGGGATTCCCCAACGTGCTAACGGATGCCGGGAACGGGGTCGGATTGCCGGGGCTGAAGGGCGCCACGTCGATTACAGCTAGCTTGGAGCTGTCTTCAATGCGGGTGGGGGTGCGGACGGCGCGGGAAACCGCCGCCCAAACCGTGTTGTGGGTGTTGGGGGTCCACAGCAGGCGCATGCTGGGTTGGCCCTCGAAGCCGGTGAAATCGTTGTGCTGGAGTTTCGCGCCGAGGGTGAGGCTAAGGGTGCGGTCGATCAGATTCACCTCATCCTGCAGGAAGGCGCTGAACAACTGCTTGCTGGCGCGGGTGTCGATGAAGGCGACGTGCGGACTGCTCACGTAGCGGTCCTGCAACAGCCGGTAGCCCAGGCCCCAGGTGATCCGGTGATCGTTGGCCCAGAGGAAACGGTGCTGCAAATCCAGGTCGTAACTGTCCCTTTCCTCGGAGAAATCATGGAAATTGAAGGACGGGGGCGCATGGTCACGCCGGGAGAAGTGGTCGTAGTAGGCCTGCACGCTGACTTCGGAGGTGAGCGACAACGCCTTGCGCCAGCGGCCGAGCAGGTTGAAGCCGGAGTAATAAGTCCGCATCAGGGGGCTGACGGTATAGGGGGGCTCCAGGCTGGGGAGTTCCAGGGTCTGGTTCGCCGTGCTCGAATAGGCGTCACCGGTCAGGGTTGCGGTTCCGGCGGCGCTGTCGTGGTCCAGTCGAAAACCGGCCCGCGCCTGGTTCCAGCCATCATCGTTGCTGCTGCCCATGATGTTGTCGTAAGCGCCGCGGTTGAAGCCCTTGGCCCAGACCCTGGCCGCGGTGTTCTCCGACAGCTCCCGCCCGTAGCGGAAGGCGGCGGTGTTGCGCTCGTAAGTGCCGGTAGCGGCGGTGAGTTGGCCGCCCAGGGTGCTCTTGGCGGATTTGGTGATGATGTTGACCACGCCATTGACCGCGTTCGCGCCCCACAGGGCGGCGCCAGGGCCGCGGATCACCTCGATGCGGTCGATGTCCTGCAGCGGCAGGTCCTGCAACTCCCAATAGACGCCGCCGAAGGTCGGGTTGTAGATTTCGCGGCCGTCCTGCAGCACCTGCAGCTTGTTGGCAAACCGGTTGTTGAAACCGCGGGCGCTGATCGCCCATTTGTTGGAATCGATCCGCGCGACGTTGAGGCCCGGCACCATGCGCAGTGCGTCCGGGATGCTGGTGGCCCCGCTGCGGCGAATATCGTCGGAGGTGATGACATAGATCGCCGCCGGCGTTTCCGACAGCCGCTGGTTATGCTTGCCCGCGCTGGTGACGGTGGTTTCCGGACGTTGTTCCGAGTCCGCGTTCTGCTGCATCAGTTCACGCATTTCGCCCACGTCGTCGGCGGCGTACATCGGAAGCGAGGATAGGATGGCGAGTAAGGCAGCAAGCAGGCCGATTAGCCTTGGAAGCCGGCTCAACTCGGTCGGCCCGGACGCGCCGGCGCTAGCAAGAGTCCGAGGCCGGCGACCCTTGGGGCTCGCGTAGCTCCCAAGGTCGCGATACGGGTTTCGCAAGAAGCGCATGGGCGGACCAGGTGGCAGGGACGATTGATGGTCGAATCAAGACGGCAAGCCACCGAGCTTAGTAGAGTTTTTCGCCGCGGTATATCCCGCTGACTCGGAAGCCTGCCTCCATTTTACGGGTATCACGGCGGTCGCAGGCTCACCGTCCCCACCGCAAAAAGGTCGTTACGCTAAGCCAAGGTGATTCATTCCGGCAGGGAGTGCCGGAATAGAGGGTAGGGAGGTATTAAGGCCTTGACCGCCCAATCGCCAACGGACCTTTGGTCGGGCCATCCCGGGCAACTGGACTCCGGCATTCCCTGCCGGGATGGGTGCGAGACCATGCTTGACTTAACGGAATTGGGCTGAGGGGAGCCGGTTCTTGCGGAAGTAGTTTACTGTCTTTTGGTGACACAAAAGCCATGATTGGCTAAGTCATGTGCTTCCGGCCATTACCTTGTCAGTCACGATCCACCACTCGATTCGGCAACCTCGAACTGGATTTCCTTCGATACCTTGAGTTTTTTGTTACTGGATGCCTCGCCGACGAATTCCGTGTGCAGCGTGTAGGTTCCCGCTTTGGATTTGTCGGGAACCTTGATAATGGCATTGACCCGCCAGCGGCCGGGGCGGAGTTCGAAGGGTTGCTGGCCGTTATGCACCAGTTTCCCCTTGAGGTAGATTTTCCGGCTCAGGGTACCCAGGATGGTGATATCCGGGCTGTCCGGGCACAGCGCGTATTCGATTCGGTGCATGAACTGGTCGCCCGCATTCACCTTGGGCGGCGTTAGCTGCTGCTCCTCGATGCCGGCCAGGGGCAACCCGCTAGAGTTCTCGCAGCCAAGTTCGCTCCATACCTTGGCCGGGGTGGCAAGCAGACTATCGCCCAGCTTTTCAGCCTTCGGTTGCGTTGCAATGGGCGCCGGTGCCGGCTCGGGCGCCTTCTGCTGGGATGACGTGCAGCCAGCCAACAGCAAGCACAGCAAGACGGTTTTTGTCTTTACGTTCATCGTTGCAAACTCCTGTACTAGCGCAGGTAATCTTGGGTTGTCGCCGGTTATTTGGAAATGATTTCCCAGCCGCCGTCGACGTTCTTGCTGGACCGATGGCGGTGGCTCGTTTTCTTTTTCACCGGCTTCGGGGCGGCTTCCGGTGGCTCGTTCTTGCGGATTTCCCCCATTTCTTCATCGACCATTGCCACCGCTGGGATCGCGGGCGGCTCGGTGGTGGGCATCACGATTTCGGTAGGCCCCGTGGGCGGCGTTTCGGAAGGTGGACTCCCCGGTTCCAACTCCGGCAGCGATGGGGACGCCGGTTGGGGGGCCGGTTCATCCATCTGGGCCGGCTGGGAAATCGATTCGATCGCCGGGGCCGGTTCTGGAACCGCATCCGGAATCGGGGCGGGTTGCTCGACCGGCGGGGCGGCCGTCGAAGCGGTTGACGCGGGTTCCGGCTTGACCGGTTTCGGTTCCCTGGGCAGCCACCAGAACGCCAGGACCAGGGCGGCAGCGATGCCTAGTTGAACGGCTGGCCTCTGCCGAGTCGCTCGGAGCACGTTTCGAAAAGGGGACGAGCCATCTGCTGGGTCTGACTGGGGCGGAATCGGAATCTGGATGTAGGGGCGGGTCCGGTCTCCGCTGGCCGCGGCGCGCTCATCCCACAAGCGGTGGTCCCGCAAATTGGGACGGCTGCTAATCTCGCCGTTCATGGAGGGATCCGCCAATGCGTCGTTCAGCAGATTCTCCAGTTCGCCGCGCAGTTCAGCGGCGCTGGAATACCGATCGTTGGGGGATTTCGAGAGGGTGCGCAGGACCACCGCTTCGAGTTGCTTGGGTATTTGCTGGACGAAGCTTCGCGGCGGCGCCGGAGTGTCTTCCACCAGGGCGCGGGTCAGCTCGTACTCGGTGGTCTTGTTGAACGGGGCATGGGCGGTCAGCATTTCGTACAGCACCATGCCCATGCCGTAAATGTCCGTTCGGATGTCGATCGGTTTGCCCTGAATCTGCTCCGGGGACATGTAACGGAGCGTGCCGACCACATTGCCGGACTGGGTCATGCCGCTGGTTTCCAGGATGCGCGCCACCCCGAAATCCATCAGCTTGACGATGCCGGTCTGGGTCAGGATCAAATTCGACGGCTTGATGTCGCGGTGGATCACCTTGAGAATGTGGGCGTGCTCCAAGCCCTGCAGGGCCTGACAGATCAGCGGCACGGCGGTTTGCCAGGGGATCGGGCCGCAGCGCTTGATGAGATCGTCCAGGGTCTCGCCGCGGACGAATTCCAGCACCATGAAGTTCTTGTCGCCATCACGGAACATGTGATGGAGCGTGACGATGTGCTGGTGATTGAGGCGGGCGAGGGTGATGGCTTCCTTCTGGAAGCGCTTGACGATATCCGGCTGGTAAGTCAGCTCGGGACGCAGCAGCTTGAGGGCCACCTCCCGCTCCAGCATCACATCCACGCCGCGGAACACGGTGCCCATGCCGCCTTCCCCGACCATTTCCAGTATCTTGTAACCGCCCACAACGGCTCCCAAGTCCATGTGACCCTCCTGATATGTGAGGTGGCTCTGCGGGCCCGCATTGGTACGCCGCCCAAACAGCCACATAACAAATTCGTTGCGGCCGCACCTTAACCTCACCCGTTTCCGTCTATCCGTCGCGCGCCGCTCGTGGGTCATACTGTCGTTGATTCAGGATGTTCGGTCAATCCCCGCTGGTCGATAGTCCGCAATTCCACCAACGCCCCTTTTCTGGCTCAGAAAACGAACGCCAGTCAAGACGAGACAGATAATTCTGAAATGTCCCTTCATCGAATCCGCCGCGTTTCCGGCACTCGTCGATTTGGTGCCGCGCACCCTGCAGCCGTTTTCTCATAAGAATGCTTGCGTAGTAGGGAAATGCAGGAATGACGAGAAGCGCGGCCAACCCTTTCCAATAACCGAAAGGGATGACGGCCAGCACGATTAAAATGACACTTGAAATCCCGTAGACCGTCGCCGTTAGCGCATCGGCGCGATGGCCGTGCATGGCGATTACCTGCGCCGCGATTGCCTCGCGACCCCCAGTCGCTATTCCAGATTCCCCTGCTTGAGGGGTCAGGATTAAGTACAGCGACGCCATCTAAAAATGCTAACGCCTGATGTAGGCCTAAGGGATCAATCCATCGCGACGAATTCGGCGCATAGTTGAAAATATTAAAACCACCTAATATCCCAATCGGATCCTGCGAGACAATCCTTCCGATGTCCGGATCATAATACCGGAAGGTGTTGTAATGCAGGCCGGTTTCTTCGTCTTCGTATTGGCCGGGATAGCGCAGGTGGCAGTCGGTGGTGGAGCGGGTGAGGTTTCCGTAGTCGCCGATGACAGGCCCGAGGCGCTTGCCCCAGGCGGTGTAGCGGGCGCTCCAGGCGATTTTGCCTTGGGAATCGGTCAGTTCCTGCGGGGTGCCGAGGTGATCGGTATGAACCTGGTAGACGATCGCGGGCCCTGGGGCGCCGTTTTCACCCAGTCCCTGGTCGAGGCAGGCGATGGGCGTGTAGCCGCCGCCTGACGCGGGATCGTAGACCCAGGTGCGAACGCTGGTCTGGAAACCGTCTTCGCGGATTTCCTGCACCATTCGCAAGCCGTCCCAGACGAAGCGGGTGGTGGCTTCGCCGTGGCCGT
>VEPB01000471.1 GCA_012026715.1 Methylococcaceae bacterium
ACCCGCACCTGCGCGCGATTCGCGAGGTGGTGCGGGGCGAAAAGCAGTTGGTGATCCTGCGGCAAAAGCTGGACGCGCTGCTGGATGCGATTGTTCGGACCCCGGAAGCTAGCCAAAGCGCCCGCTTCGCTCCCATTGGCCTGGCTGTGCTGCGTTTCGTGGAATCTTTGCACCCAGACAAGGAGAATCTTGCCAAGTTGAAGGTCTTGGGTAAACAGGTAGAAGGGGGATCCTGCAGCTCGGAGGCAGAGCTGTTCGCCGCCGCCGCACCGCTGTTGCGGCCCTCATCGGAGCCGCCGGGCGAAGGCCTGTTGGGCAAGCTGCTGGGACGCGGAAGCCGTGGCCAGATGCCCGAGCCGCGGTTGTTGCGCCAGCACCTGTCCACCCTGCTGGACGCTCTCCGCGTTCCGGTTGCGCTGGACAGCCGCCGCACCCAATTGATCGATCGGGTCCGCGACGAAAACAACGACATCCTGGAGCTGATCGACAACGCGGCGGCCATCATCTCGGAGTTGGGTGTGGAGTCTGAGCGGGAACACAGCCAGTTGCGGGAGTTCTTGGCAACCCTGTCGGGCAAACTGGTGGATCTGGAAGAAAAAACCCTGGGCATGGGGTCCCTGGCCGAATCCAGTGCGCGTAGCCGCATCGAAACGGACCTGGCGGTTTCCAGCCACGTCGAGGGTCTCCGGGTCGAAGCCCAGGCGGCGACCGAGCTATCCCAGTTGCAGACGGTGATCGCGAGCCGAATGGACGTGATCGCCTCCCATCTGGCCGTTAGCAAGGAGGCCGAGGAAGCGCGCATGGCCGAGACTCAGCAGCACGTGCAGGATTTGGCCGTGCGGCTGCAAGCGCTGGAGCAGGAAAGCCTGGAATTGCGCAACCAACTCACCACCGCCACTGACCTGGCGTTCACCGACCCCTTGACCCGGCTCCCCAACCGGGCCGCCTACCAGGACCGGGTGGCGCTGGAAGAGCTCCGCTGGAAACGCTTCAAGCACCCGGTCTGCCTGCTGCTTTGGGACATCGATTTTTTCAAGAGTATCAACGACCGTTTCGGTCATCCGGCCGGGGACAAGGCTTTGCAGGTGATCGGCGAAGTGCTGGGGGGCTCGATCCGCGCCACCGATTTCCTGGCCCGCATCGGCGGCGAGGAATTTGCCATGCTGCTCGCCGGCAGCGATCAGAATGCGGCGCTGGATGTGGCCAACAACATTCGCCGCAAGGTGGAAGCCTGCGGCTTCACCTCCGCCGGCAAGCCGATCACCATCACCGTTTCCTGCGGCATCGCCGAATTCCGGCCCGGCGACAGCCACGATCGGGTTTACGCCCGAGCCGACCAAGCCCTTTACCAAGCCAAGGGCGCGGGTAGGAACCGCTGCATCGCTGCATCCTGATTCCCCGCGGTTCACTCCGCGAAAGGCGGCATCCCGAATTTACAAGCCGCGCGCATTGATGTTATTAAAGGCTCCGTCGTATTCCTCGTTCCCTACTCAAACGGAGAAATCCCTATGAAGAAATTGCTTGCCGCCGGACTCCTGGTCGCGGTGCCGATGCTGGGTCAGGCCGCCGGTGCGGCTGCCGGACAGGGCCAGCAGCGGGTTCCCGCTTCCGACGCCGGTAGCGGTTGCGGATTGGGCTCGTTGATGTTCGAAGGCAACACCGGTGTGGGCGCTCATGCGGTTGCCATGACGACCAATGGTTCGCTGTTCAACAACACCTTCGGCATGTCCTCCGGCACGCTCGGCTGCGATCCGGAAATTCCAGTGCGCTACCGCGGTGAACGGGTCTACATCAGCGCCAACATGACCCGCCTGGCTGAAGACATGTCCCGCGGCCAGGGCGAGATCCTGGCCGGGCTGGCTGAGATGATGGGCATTGCCGATACCGACAAGGCCGCGTTCTACCGCCTGACCCAACGCGATTTCGGCCGCATCTATGCGAGCGAGTCGACCACCGTCGATCAGGTGATGGCGGCGCTGCTCGGTTCCATGAAGTCCGATCCGAGTCTGGCCAAGTATCTGGGCTGATCCGCTTTTCCCGGGCGCCGCGATTTGCCGCGGCGCCGCTCCCGCCCTCACATGGTGCGAAACGTCCTGCTGGGACTGCTGATCCTGGCGGCCTCATCATCGTCGGCGCCCGCCGCAGCACCCATACCCGACCTCGTCAACCTGGTCCATCGAGCGAGTACGCTCGGCTTGGCGCGCGATTCTGGTTGGCTGTCGCTTTTGCATTACCGTGCCGCGCCTCTTGGCGGCTATCACAGCGAGGCCGACGATCCCGCTTTCTTTCTCAGCTCTGACGGCCCAGTGGATCCTCAGGCCGAACTGGACGCGAGCCTGCGGATCCTGTTCCAACCAGCCACAGGCGACGAGCATCCGGCCTGCCGTTTTCCCGCGCGACGTCACTGGCTGCAACAGCGGCTCCGCCTGACGGTCCCGGAGCTCCACTGTCCGGAATTCGATACCTGGCGCGACCGACTGTCGGCCCGAGGCGTCTCGCTGATCTTCCCGACCGCCTACATCAACGGTCCGTCGTCCATGTTCGGCCACACCTTTCTGCGGCTGGACCGTGCCAACCAGACCGCCGACAACGTATTGCTCAGCTACACCATCAACTACAGCGCCAAGGCCAACGAAGACGACAGCGAACTGGCCTATGCCTACCGTGGACTGCTCGGCGGCTATCCGGGCCAGGTCGCGGTGCAGCCCTATTACGAGAAGATCAAGGAGTACCGCGACTGGGAAAACCGCGACATCTGGGAGTACCGCCTCGATCTGAAACCCGATGAAGTGGACCAGCTGGTGCGCCACGCCTGGGAACTGCTGCCGATCCGGTTCGACTACTACTTCATGAGCGAAAACTGCTCCTACCGCCTGCTGGGGCTGCTGGATGCGGCCCGTCCCGGGCTGGGCCTCAGCGAGCGGTTTCGCTACAGGACCATACCGGTAGACACGGTACGAGCGCTGGTGGCGGCGGGACTGGTGCGGGAGACCCAGTACCGCCCGTCGGCCGCGACTTTGCTGAAGTCGAACACCGGACAACTGGGCTCCGTTGAACTGCGCTGGGCGGAAGCGCTGGCCCAAGAGACGGCGAGTGCCGACGATCCCGAATTCCGCACCCTGCCGCCCGACCGGCGTGCGGCGGCATTGGAAACCGCCTACGACGGGCTGCGCTACCGCAGCCTGCACGAGCGCCTGCCGCGAGACGCCAACGCCAAGACCAGCTACGCACTACTCAAGGCCCGCAGCGCCTTGAAGGAGTCTGCGGGGTTCGCGCCGCCGCCAACGCCTGCGATCCGCGACGACCAGGGCCACCGCCCCGACCGGTTCGGGGCCGGGATCGGCTTTCTGGCCGGCCAGGCTTACGGCGAGCTGAGCTTGCGCAGCAACTACCACGACCTCACCGACCCCTGGCCAGGCTATCGCCAGGGCGCCCAAATCAAATTCCTCGACGCCAATCTGCGTTTTTACGAAGATCGGAGGTTCCGGCTGGAGCGATTCGACCTCGTCAGCATCCGCTCGCTGTCGCCGCGCGACCGTTTCTTCACCCCGTTGTCCTGGGGAGTGGAGGCGGGGGCGCGCCGCCGCCTCCCCGGCACCGCCCGACCATTGATGGGCTATCTCAGCGGCGAAGTGGGCTGGAGCCGGGAACTGGTCGGCGGGCTTGCCTTCGCCACTGCTGCCGCCAGCTTCGAGGCTGGCGAGAGCCTCAAGTCCGGTGCCGATTTAGGTTTGGGGCCGCGGCTGGGCTGGCTGTACTGGGG
>VEPB01000494.1 GCA_012026715.1 Methylococcaceae bacterium
CCGAGGCCGATCGCCAGTTGGGGGCGGGCCAGACTGAGGCCGCCGTCACAACCCTGGAGCGCGCCGTGCGGATCAAGCCCAAGAGCGCCGAGCTGTGGCACAAGCTGGCCCAGGCCCGGCTGCGGCAGCGCCAGCCGGACCAGGCCGAGAACCTGGCCAAGAAAAGCAATGTGCTGGCCCGCGGAGAACCGGGGCTGACCCGCCGCAACTGGGCCATCATCGCCCAGGCCCGCCGTCTCAAGGGCGACGCCCAGGGGGCTCAGGACGCCGAGCGGCGCGCTGGACCCTAAGGCTTTGTATGACCTGACCCGCGCCTTCGGCGCGGAAGGCTTGCTGGCGAGCAGCCTGAGCGGATACCGTCCGCGCACTGCGCAGCTGGAGATGGCCCAGGCGGTTCAGCATGCGATCGACCAAAGGGCTTGCCTGGTGGCCGAAGCCGGCACCGGCACCGGCAAGACTTTCGCTTACCTGGTTCCCGCGCTGGTCTCAGGGGAGCGGGTCATCGTCTCCACCGGCACCAAGAACCTGCAGGATCAGCTGTTTCACAAGGATCTGCCGCTGGTGCGCAAGGCTCTGGCGGTGCCGCTCAAGGCGGCGCTGCTGAAAGGCCGCAACAACTACCTGTGCCTCTACCGCATGGAAACCGCCGGGGGGTTCCGCGCCGGCTATGGCAAGACCGAGGCGGCCGCGCTGCAGTCCATCACCCGCTGGTCACGCTACACCCAGAGCGGCGACGTGGCCGAAGTCACCGACGTGGCGGAAGCCTCGCCGCTGTGGCCGGCGGTTACCTCCACCGCCGACAACTGCCTGGGCCAGGACTGTCCCAAGTTCAACGACTGCTTTCTGGTCAAGGCGCGCCGCCGCGCCCAGGAAGCCGATCTGGTGGTCATCAACCACCATCTGCTGTGGGCGGACTGGCTGCTGAAGACCGACGGCTTTGGCGAACTGCTGCCGGAAGCCGCCGCCATCGTGGTGGACGAGGCCCATCAATTCGCCGAGACGGCAACCCAGTTCCTGGGGCTGTCTGTCACCTCGCGCCAACTCAATGAACTGGCCGACGACATCGCCACCGAACAGCTCAAGGATGCCCGCGATCAGCCCGAATTGACCCGCGCCGCGGAAAAGCTGGAGCATCGGGTGGCCGACCTGCGGCTGGCGCTGGGCCTGGAAGGCCGGCGCGAGGCCTGGCGGGCGGTGGAAGGGGAGGATGAGGTGATCCGTGCGCTCGATGGGGTGCGCGCCCAGTTGGAGGGTCTGGCCATCGACCTGAAGGGCGCAGCGGTACGGGGCAAAGGCCTGGAATCCTGCTGGAAGCGGTCGGTGGATCTGAATGCCGCCTTGGGGGAGTTTCTGGCCGACGAAGACAACGGGTCGGTACGCTGGTTCGAGACCCACAAGCGCAGCTTCAGCTTCAACCGCACCCCCCTGGACATTGCCGGCGAATTCGCCAAGTTTCACGGCAACAGCCGCGCCGCCTGGATTTTTACCTCGGCCACCTTGAGCGTCTCGGCCCGTTTCGATCATTTCGCCCAGTCGCTGGGGCTGAAGGATGCCGTCACCCGCAGTTGGGACAGCCCCTTCGATTATTCCAACCAGAGCTTGTTCTATCTGCCCCAGGATCTGCCGGAACCGGGCTCGGCCGAGTACAACCAGGCGGCGGTGGAGGCCGCCGTGCCGGTTCTGGAGGCCAGTGGCGGACGCGCCTTCATGCTGTTCACCAGCCGCCAGGCGATGTTGGAAGCGGCGGACCGGCTCGCCGAACGGGTTCCCTTTCCGCTGTTCGTGCAAGGGGACCGACCCAAGGCGGCCTTGCTGGAGGCATTCCGCCAAGCGGGCAACGGCGTGTTGCTGGGCACCGCCAGCTTCTGGGAAGGGGTGGATGTTCGAGGTCCGGCGCTGTCCTGCGTCATCATCGACAAACTGCCGTTCGCCTCGCCGGGCGATCCGGTGCTCAATGCCCGCCTGGAAACCATGAAACGGCGCGGCGAGAATCCGTTCGGACGCTATCAGCTGCCAGCCGCGGTGATCGCCCTCAAACAGGGCGTCGGCCGTCTGATCCGGTCCAGCGATGACCGCGGCGTGCTGATGCTGTGCGATCCCAGGTTGGTGAGCAAGTCCTACGGCAAGGTGTTCCTCAACAGCCTGCCGCCCATGCGGCGGACCCGGTTGCTGAGGCGGGTGCAGGCGTTTTTTGCGGCGGAGGCGGCCGGTGAAGTCGCGGCGATCGATTCACAAGATCCGCAAGCGCGCGATCCGGCCATCGGCTAGTGCTGTTGTGTAAGCGGCTAATCCCTTTCCAGTTCGAACGCTTCGCCGCTGTCGGGGTACCACATCAGGCAGGCATCCTGGATCTGGCTGACGGCGAAGGGCGAGGTGGTGTTTTTCAGATGCTTCTGCAGACACTCCTTGAGGTTTTGAGGCTCGAAAAACCACGGGTCGGGCGGTGGCTCCGGCGCCAGCGGCGAGAAATCGTTGCGGCACGAGACCAGGGCGTCGACCGCGGCGTGGTCGTCGCTGAGACCGTCCAGGCGGTCGAGGACGCACTCGTGGTAGGTTTCTGTTCCGAGGAAGAATCCGGCGTGCGCCGGTGTGGCCAGAAAGGTCAGGCTGGTGAGCAGGGCCGACCCGAAAGCGACGGTATCAATCCGCATGCCGTTTGTCTCCCTAGACTCAATTGCGGGATGAATCCGGGGCCGGGTTAGTCGCAGCCGTAAGCCACCGGTTGACGAGTTCGAGGTCCTCCCGTTGCAGCATTCCGGCGGCCTGCTTGAGGGAAAGGCTGTTGACGATGTAATCGTAGCGGGCTTTGGCATAGTTGCGCTTGGCTCCGTACAGATTTCGCTGCTCCGTCAGCACTTCGACCATGGTGCGGGTGCCGACCTCGAAGCCCGCCTCGCTGGCCTCCAAGGCGCTTTCGGAAGATCTGACGGCGGCCTTCAGCGCGTTCACCTGTCCCACCGACGAAAGGACGCCGCGGTAGGCGTTCTTGGCCTGCTTGTTGGCGGCGCGGCGCTGCTTGTCGAGCCGTTCCTGCGCCGCTTCCAGATCGTA
>VEPB01000394.1 GCA_012026715.1 Methylococcaceae bacterium
AAAGGTTAGATCGTGAGGGCGAAGCGCTCCGCGATCTGAACCGGCTGCTGGACGAGCCCGGTCCGGGATGGTGGGAGCGCACTGAAAACTGGAGACCTTCGACCGAACGGCAGGTTTTGCGGGAAGCAACGCGTGAAACGATTCGGTTTCGACGCCATACTAGGTTGCTGGTGGTTTTGTATCGATACGGGCTCGAAGACGCAATGCCGCAGCGTCCAAAGGTCTTCGATCCGACGTAGACTGCCACTTTCGAAATGCAGCGCCTTGGGCATGCTTTCGTCGTAATACAGAACGTCAATAGCCACCGAATGGGTTTCGGTGTCGTAGACACAAGTGCCGGTTTGAAACGAACCGATGGGGTCCTTTAGGTCCGCCGATCCCGTTGCTGCCGAAGATGACAACGTGGAATTGCAGCTGGAACGGGGAGAGGAGCGCGTACGCCATTCCATTCGTCGCTCACGAAAGTCGGGCGCACCGCATTTCTCGGTAACCTCATACAGCGATTGTCCGGGATCGATGAGCCAGCCGTCACATCGCCAAGCCCAGGAATTGGATGTCACTGACAGTAAGGCGAGGACCAGGGAGAGAGGTTTCATCCAGAATTCCTTTCACCAACGAGGAAGGCTACGCAGACGCCGGACAGGTCCCAACGTGGACGAAGGGTATGCCGGGGCCCCTTAGAAGACCGCTTAAGACGCCTGGCGTCTATGGATGGCATGGCTGTGACCTTCCCGTGTCGCCGCGTGCTATGCTCCGAAATCGGCGACTTCCCGCCAAAGGCGCACCGAATTCTCCCCTCGTCGTTCGCTGACAGAGTCATGATTGAACCCAGCAAACCCTACGCCCCTTCCTGCGATCGCAACCGGGATGCCATCGCGGAAGTCCTGCGCCGCCATCTCACCGGACCTGCATCGGTGCTGGAGATCGGTAGTGGCACCGGGCAGCACGCGGTGCATTTTGCCGGCGTTTTTCCTCATCTGCACTGGCAATGTTCGGATCGCGGCGATTGCCTGTCCGGCATCCGCGCCTGGCTCGCTGAAGCCGGCTTGGCCAATGCGCCGGAGCCTTTGGAACTGGACGTGGGCGGGTCCTGGCCCGAGAGGCGGTACGATGCGGTTTTCAGCGCCAACACCCTGCACATCATGAGCTGGGGCGAAGTGGAACAGATGTTCGCCGGCATGGGCCAGGTGCTGAACCCGGCCGCGGTGGTCATCGTCTACGGCCCGTTCAACTACGGCGGAACCTACACCAGCGAGTCCAATGCCCGGTTCGACGTCTGGCTCAAGGAGCGCGGCGCGCACCAGGGCATCCGCGACTTCGAGGCGGTGCAGCGGCTGGCGGCGGGGATCGGCCTGGAATTGCTGGAAGATGCGGCTATGCCGGCCAATAACCGCTGTCTGGTGTGGCGCTGGACGGATGGCCGGCGGGTCGCCGCCGAAGCGCTGAATCCTTAGGCGTGAGACCCATGTCCCAGCGCTCCGCGGCAACGTCTGAGACGGCCATGCCCTGGCTGGTGAAGGGCGACATCGACGGCTTCTTCGGTCTGGCGCTGGACAACTTGGTGCAGTTGTTGTTGATCGTGTCCCTGTGCGGCGGGGTGTTGGGCTTTCCCGGCGACCTGGTGTACGGTCGCATCCTGCCGGGGGCGGCGGTGTCGCTGCTGCTGGGCAATCTGTTCTACGCCTGGCAGGCCAAGCGGCTGGCGGCGGCCAGCGGGCGCCGCGACGTGTGCGCGCTGCCTTACGGCATCAACACCGTGTCCCTCATCGCCTTCGTGTTCATGGTGATGCTGCCGGCCAAGCTGGCGGCGCAGGCGGTTGGCGCCGAGGATCCAGCCCGCATTGCCTGGCAGGCGGGGCTCTTGGCCTGTTTCAGCAACGGTGTGATCGAGCTGGCCGGCTCCCTGGTGGCCGAACGGTTGCGACGCTGCACGCCGCGTGCGGCTCTGCTGTCCACCCTGGCCGGCATTGCCCTGGGTTTCATCGCCATGGGCTATCTGTTCCGGGCTTACGCCCATCCGCTGGTGGGCCTCACCACACTGGCGGTGATTCTGCTGACCTATTTCGGCAAGGTCAGGTTTCCCAAGGGGTTGCCGGGCGGACTGGTGGCGGTGGTGCTGGGCACCTCGCTGGCCTGGCTGCAGGGGCTGGCGCCGGTCGGTCCGGTGCCCGCGGCAGCTGGCTGGCACGGTCCGGTTTGGGCCGGCGCGGACTTGTGGAATGCGCTGCGCGGGGAGTTCCTGCTGGACTATTTCTCCATCATCCTGCCCATGGGCTTGTTCAACCTGTTGGGCTCCCTGCAGAACATCGAATCGGCCGAAGCCGCCGGCGACGGTTACTCCACCGGCCAGTCGCTGGCGGTCAACGGAATCGGCAGCGTCGCCGCGGCGGCCTTCGGTTCCTGTTTTCCCACCACGCTGTACATCGGCCATCCCGGCTGGAAGGCGCTGGGGGCCCGCGCCGGCTACTCGGTTCTCAACGGCGCGTTCGTCACCGCCATCTGCCTGACCGGCACCTTGAGCCACATCGCCTGGGCGGTGCCGGTGGATGCGGGACTGGCCATTGTGCTGTGGATCGGCATGGTGATCGCCGCCCAGGCGTTCCAGGAGACTCCGCGCTCCCACGCGCCGGCGGTGGTGATCGGCCTGCTGCCGGGCCTGGCCGCCTGGGGCGCCTTCATGGCCAAGGCCGGTCTGCGCGCCGCCGGGTACGGGGGCGTCGGAGCGCCGGAGTTCTCGGCCGACCTGCTGCCGCGCTTCCTGCAGTCGGAGCTGTGGATGCAGGGGGCTTTCGCTCTGGAACAGGGGGCGATCTTCAGCAGTACCTTGCTGGCGGCCATGACCGTGGCGGTGATCGAACGCCGCTTCCGGGAGGCGGCGCTGTGGAGCTGGGTCGCCGCGCTGCTGGCAGGGCTGGGGTTGATCCACAGCGTCGGCTGGGGTTCCGCCGATACCCGGATGCTGCTGCGGCCGGCCTGGGAGTTCGTCGCCGGCTACGGCGTCATGGGGGCGCTGTTCTTCGCCTCGGGTTGGCTGGGCCGCAGCGAAGCTTGAGGTTCAGCTTCGCACAGCTCCCGCAGGGCGCGCTGGCCCAGCAGCGCGCTGACCGCCGACTCCGCTTCGGCGATGGGTCGCCGTGCCGGCTCCGGGAATGCCTGTTCCTGTTCGAAGGCGAATTCCCGCTCCGCTTCCAATCGCAGCACGGACACGATTTCGGCCACCGCGATGGCGCTCAGGTCGCGGGCCGGGAGCAAGCCGTCCCGGCGCGGCTGGGTCGTCACCAGCAGGCCGTTGCCGGTGAAGATCTGCAGCACCTCGTCGATGCAATCCTCCGGCAGGTCGAAGTGTTCCGCCAGCGCGTGACGGGACCAGGGCGGATCTCCCCGCAGAAAGCTCTGCCCGATCAGCACCAGGATCGCCAGCCCCAGCCGCTCCAGCAGGCTGCCGCGCAGCCGCATGCGGCCGGGCGGAAACCTGAGGTAACGGGGATGCTGGCAGAAGAAGGCCACCTGCACCCCGGCCAGCAGGATCACCCAGCTCAGGTACAGCCAGATCATGAACAGGGCGAGGATGGCGAAGCTGGAGTAGAGCGCGCTGTATTGGGCGGAACCGGCGACGAAGGCGGCGAAGGCCCAGCCGGCCAGCTTCCAGGCGATGCCGGCGGCGATTCCGCCGACCAAGGCCGCGCGCGGCTTGACCTTGGCGTTGGGGATGTAAAGGTAGGCGGCGCTGAAGGCGGCCACGATGAACACATCGGGCAGCAGCGCATGGAGGCCGTGGCTGAGCGGGGCGAACCAGCCCTTGAGCCAGCTGCCGCGGGGCGGGTGGTCCAGCAGGGCGCTCATGCCGCCGAAAGCGGAAAACACCACCAGCGGCCCCAGCAAGGTGAAGCTCAGGTAGTCGCTGAAGCGCCGGATCGCGCTGCGGGAGGCCCTGACATGCCAGATGTGGTTGAAGGATTCTTCTATCTTCTCCAAGAGCGACACGCTGGTGTAGAACAGGAACACCACGCCGACGAAACCCAGCACGCCGACCTTCAGGTGCTTGACCGCCTCGAGGATCCGACCGGCGACCGCACCGGCGCGGTCGCCCAGCGGTTCCAGGGATTGCAGCAGAAAGGGTTCCAGGTAGGTTTCCCCGCCGAAGGTCTTTAGCATGGAGAAGCTGACCGCCAGCAGCGGCACCAGGGCCATGAGGCTGGTGTAGACCAGGCTCATGGCCCGGTAGTCGATCCCTCCGGCGTTGACGGCGCGGGCCACCGCGTAGCCGAACCGCAGCGCGGCGGCGGCGCGTTCTCTGGCCCGAAGCAGCACGGTTCGGATGGAGTGGTGAAAGGACGGCAAGTCGGTGAGTCCGGTTGCGTTGGAGCCGGCACTGTACCGTCTCCGACCCGCTGCCGCCAGTTGGCCGGCTGCCGTGGGCAATTCGAGGGGGCTATTCGCCGGTCGACCGGGGAACCTTTCCGGTTCGCCGTTTTCGTAGCAATGCGTTCGAGCCGGCTGGGGGCTTAGGTTGGCCGGTTCGATTTCATAGCATCCGACAAGTACAAATCACGAGGAGGCTTTATGTACCAAGACATCAACCCGTTCCGCCGCCGTTTTCTGGTTCAGGCCATGTTCGGATCGCTTGCCCTGGCCGGGCTGCCGGCCTGGTTGCGGGCGATGGAAGGCATGGCGGGGATGGAGATGCCCAAGCTGCCCCCCCACCAGGCCGACCCCGCCTTCAATCCCGACGTGGAAATCGAGCTGACCTGCCGCAACGGCGCCATCAGCATTCTGCCGGGGGCGGCCACCCAGGTGCAGCAGTACGTGGGCCGCTTGCTCAAGGGGCCGGACAGCGCCCTCACGGTCATCCCCGGCTCCTACCTGGGGCCGCTGATGCGCTTCCGCACCGGGCAAAAGGTCCGCATCCACCTGCGCAACGAACTGGAAGAGCCCACCATCACCCATTGGCATGGCCTCAACGTGCCGGCGCTGATGGATGGTCATCCCAGTTACGCCATCGGGCGGGGCGAGAGCTTCGTGTACGAGTTCGAGGTGCGCAATCGGGCCAGCATGATCCTCTATCATCCCCACACCCATGGAGTGACCGGGGCGCAGGTCTATCACGGCCTGGCGGGTGCAATCCTGATCAATGACGGCGAGGAGGACGCGCTGAATCTGCCGTCCGGTGAATACGAAATCCCCATCGTCATCCAGGACCGGATGTTCGACGACCACAACCAGCTGGTCTACGTGCGCCACATGCACGACCGGATGATCGGCTTCCACGGCGATCGCATCCTGGTCAACGGCAAGCCGGATTTCAGCGTGGACGTCGCCAGCCGCGCCTACCGGCTGCGCATCCTCAATGGCTCCAACGCCCGCATCTATAAGTTGGGCTGGGACGATGGCACCCCCATCACGGTGCTGGGGGTGGACGGCGGGTTGCTGGAAGCGCCGCTGCACAAGCCCTACGTCATGTTGGGGCCGGGCGAACGGATCGACGTGTGGGCTGATTTCACCGGTCACAGCGTCGGTTCCCAACTGGTGATGCGCAGCCGCCCCTTTACCGGCGCCTTGCCGAAGATGGCGGCTGCCATGATGCGCGGCGAGATGGGGGGCATGGGCGGCATGATGGGAGGCATGAAACACGGCGAGGAAGGCAAGCCGCAACAGGGAGGTCAGGACATGGGTGGCATGGGCATGATGGGCGGAATGCAGCATGGCCAGGAAGAGGCGGGCAAGGGCAAAGGCGGCGGCATGGAGGGGATGCACCGCATGATGGGCATGATGGCCAACAAACTGCCATTGGGCAGCGACTACCCCCTCTTCACCGTAAGGGTCACCCGTGCCGCCGAGCAGAGTCCAAGCCTGCCGACCCATCTCTCAAGAATCACCCGCTACGAAATCGAGCAGACCGCCAATCCGGACCGTCCCATTCCCTTGGGGATTTCCGAGGCGCCCATGGCGATGCTGCTCAACGGCCGCCCCTACGCTTACAACGACGTACAGCCGGGCGAGCGGGTGGCGTTCGATACGGTGCAGCTGATGGAAATCTTCCACGCTCATGGGGGCGGCGGTGGGCACGCCGGCACGGCAGCGCCGGCCGAACACGGGGCCACGGCCAAGCCGGAAGCGCAGCAGGGTGGCATGGGCCACGGCATGATGGGCGGCGGCATGGGCATGATGGGAGGCATGAAACAAGGAGGCGAAGGGAAGCCTGGCGAATCCGGCGGCATGCAGCATGGTGGCGATGGCAAGGCGGGGGAGGGTGGCCCATCCATGGGCGGCGGCATGGGCATGATGGGCGGCATGAAGCACGGAGCCGAAGCCAAGCCGGCCGGGGCCGGCGGCGGCATGCAGCATGAGGGAGACGGCAAGTCCCAGGGAGGCGGCCACAGCATGGGCGGCGGCATGGGAGGCATGGGCATGATGATGACCATGGCCCATCCCATCCATATCCACGAGCAGCCGTTCCAGATCGTCAGCCGCACCGTTGGGGCCGAAGAGGCGGAAGACTACGCCACGGTCCGCGACGGCTTCATCGACAGCGGCTGGAAGGACACGGTGCTGGTCATGCCCGGCGAACGGGTCCGCATCATCAAGCCCTTCAAGGACTACAAGGGCCTGTTCATGGTCCACTGCCACAATCTGGAGCACGAGGACATGGGCATGATGCGGGAGTTGAAGGTGGAGTGATCGAA
>VEPB01000244.1 GCA_012026715.1 Methylococcaceae bacterium
CCTCGATGCCCTTGGACTTCGCGCGCTCCTGCAAATAGGTTCGTACCTCGTCATCCAGATACACCGGCAACTGGAGTTTGGCGCCGGGCCGGTAGAACTTGCCGCGCTCGGCCTTGGAAAAGTCGTACTCGTCTTTCATGGCTTCACCTCTTTAGCCGCTGGTTTGGTCAACCGCCCTGGTATTGCCGCTGTTCCCGCAGGGTGGCGGGGCGGGCCGAGATCAGACGGATCAAGACTTCCTCGTCATTAATGTCCCGGTAGGTGTGGACCGTCACCAGGAGTGTTCCGTTCTCCGCCCGTCCCAGGGTAATCCACCGCTCTTCGTCCCCTTCGCTATGGGATTCGTCGAACAGGGTCAGTTGCAGCGGGTCCAGAAACACCGTGGCGGCCTGTTCGAAATCGATCCCGTGCTTGCGTAGGTTGCCGGCGGCTTTGCGCGGGTCCCACTCGAAATGATAGGTGGGCGTCACCGCCTTTAGCCGCCGATGCCTTCGAACATGTGGCGGGCGCGCTGCTTGATGATCATGCCATCGAGCAGCGTCTTAATCGCCTGCTTGTCCTCCGGCGGCATGTGGGAAACTGCCTCGAACTGCAATTTGAGTTCATCTTCCGGGCCGCGTTCACCTTCCTCGAACACCAACGCATCCAGGCTGACATGCAGCACCTTGGCCACCTTGATCAAGGCGCCCAGGGTCGGCTGCGCCGTCCCGAGTTCGTACTTCTTGATCTGGTTGACGTGCAGGCCCACGGCCTCCGCCAGGGTTTGCTGGGTATAACCCTGCTCCTTACGCAGCTTGACCAATTGCTTCGGGAAGTGCATCGCGAGTACCCGCAATAGTGTGATGACTTCCATAACGGTACCCCCGGCATACTTTAGTAGTTGACAATAGCATACCAAAGAAAACTACAATGACACACTATAGTGGCCTTGACAGGTTTTCCGGAGGAACCGATGGCACGCATCCCCGAGTCCGAGATCGAGCGGCTAAAGACGGAAGTGTCCCTGGAGCGATTGGCGCAGGCGCGGGGCGTGGTGTTGAAGCGGCACGGGGCGGACCTGCTGGGCTTGTGCCCGTTCCACGATGACCGGGAGCCGTCGCTGGTGATCTCGCCGGCCAAGAACCTGTGGCATTGCCTGGGCGCCTGCCAGTCCGGCGGGACGGTGATCGACTGGGTAATGAGGGCGGAGGGGGTGTCGTTCCGGCATGCGGTGGAGTTGTTGCGGGAGGGGCTTCCCACTTTAGCCGCCGGCTCTGGCTCGAAGCCGGCGTCAGCGGCCAAGCGCGGCATGGTGCGCAAGCTGGAGGCGCCGGTGTCTTTGGCGGCGGACGACCAGGCCTTGCTGAACCAGGTGATCGACTACTACCACGCGACCCTGAAGCAAAGCCCGGAAGCCCTGGCCTATCTGGAGAAACGCGGCATCGGATCGAGCGAGGCCATCGACCGCTTCCGGCTGGGTTATGCCAACCGCACCCTGGGGCTGCGGCTGCCGGAGAAGACCCGCAAGGCCGGGGCGGAGTTGCGGGGCCGATTGGAGAAGCTGGGCCTGTACCGGGAATCGGGCCACGAGCACTTCAACGGCAGCCTGGTCATCCCGGTGTTGGATAGTCAGGGCAACGTGCTGGAGGTCTACGGTCGCAAGCTCAACGATCATCTGCGGCCGGGCACGCCCTCTCACCTGTACCTGCCGGGACCGCATCGGGGGGGGTGGAACGGCGAGGCTTTGCAGGTTTCGAAGGAAATCATCCTCTGCGAATCGCTGATCGACGCCTTGAGCTTCTGGTGTGTGGGTTACCGCAACGTCACCACCAGCTACGGGGTGGAAGGCTTCACCGACGACCACCTGGCGGCGTTCCAGCGGCACGGTACCGAGCGGGTGCTGATCGCCTACGACCGCGACGCGGCCGGTGATGGCGCCGCCGAGAAGCTGGCTACGCGGTTGATGACGGAGGGCCTCGAATGCTTCCGGGTGCAGTTCCCCAAGGGGCTGGATGCCAACGCCTATGCCCTGAAACTCGGGCCGGCTTCGAAGTCGTTGGGGCTGGTCATCCGCAAGGCGGTCTGGCTGGGGAAAGGGCCGGCACCAAGGATCGAGACCGGGGCCGCCGCTTCCCCAGTATCGGGCGCCACACCGCCGGTACCGACTCCAGTCTTGCCCGATCCGCCGCAATCCTTCCCTCCTTTAGCCGCCCAGCCGCTGCAAG
>VEPB01000447.1 GCA_012026715.1 Methylococcaceae bacterium
AATCCCTTGGCCGCCAGTTCCCGGCGGATCCAGTGCGGCCCGTAACCGCGGCCGTAGCGGCTGCGCACCAGCGACTCGGCATAGCGGCCGTTGCTCTGCGCCCCATTTCCGGCCAATTCGTCCACCGCCCGCAGCGCCAGTTCCCGCGCCACGCCGGCCGCCGCCAGCTTGCGCAACAATTCCTCCCGGCTATGCTCCCGCCGGGCCAGCAGGGCGACGCAGCAGGCCTTGGCGGCCTGGAGCGGATCGGCCTCGGTCAGCGCTTAGTCCTCGCCCGCATCCGGCTTGCCCGCCACCAAGGCCGGCGGCACCGCCTGAGACAGAGCCTTCTCGCGAATCTTGGCCTCGATGGCGTTGGCCACCTCGGGATGTTCCTTCAGATAGGTCCGCACATTGTCCTTGCCCTGGCCGATGCGGTCGCCGCCATAGCTGTACCAGGAACCGGACTTCTGCAGCAACTCCAACTGCACCCCCAAGTCCACCAGTTCACCCTCGTGGGAAACGCCTTCGCCGTAGAGGATCTCGAACTCGGCGTTGCGGAAGGGCGGCGCCACCTTGTTCTTCACCACCTTCACCCGGGTCTCGTTGCCGATCACTTCCTCCCCGGATTTGATGGCGCCCACCCGGCGGATATCCAGCCGCACCGAGGCGTAGAACTTGAGGGCATTGCCGCCGGTGGTGGTCTCCGGATTGCCGAACATCACCCCGATCTTCATGCGGATCTGGTTGATGAAGATGACCAGAGTGTTGGAACGCTTGATGTTGGCGGTGAGCTTGCGCAGCGCCTGTGACATCAGCCGGGCCTGCAGGCCCACGTGGGAATCACCCATCTCGCCTTCGATCTCGGCCTTGGGCGTCAACGCCGCCACCGAGTCCACCACCACCACGTCGACGCTGCCGGAACGCACCAGCATGTCGGTGATTTCCAAAGCCTGCTCGCCGGTATCCGGCTGGCTGACCAGCAAGTCATCCAGGTTGACGCCAATCTTCTGGGCATAGATGGGATCGAGGGCATGCTCGGCATCGATGAAGGCGGCCACGCCGCCCGACTTCTGGGCCTGGGCGATGACCTCCAGGGTCAGGGTGGTCTTGCCGGAGGATTCCGGTCCGTATATCTCGACGATGCGGCCCCGCGGCAGGCCGCCGCAGCCCAAGGCGATGTCCAAGGCCAGCGAACCGGTGGGGATCACATCGATATCGCGCTCGGCCACGTCGCCCATGCGCATCACCGTGCCCTTGCCGAACTGTTTTTCGATCTGCGACAGCGCGGCGCTCAGTGCCTTCTTTCTGTTGTCGTCCATTGTTTTTCCGGTTTCGGTTCCAAGGTTGCAATAGGGCTTATTATTTCATATTCAAAGCGGTGGGGCATAGACGCGGCGGCTGCCGCCCAATGGGGAAATTGAAAGTTCGTGGGCCGTAGACCGTAGGATGGGCAAAGCGCAGCGTGCCCATCAATCATCAATCCCCTTCCGCTTCGACCTCGTCCGGCAAGTCCGCCGGCCCCGCCCAATCCGCTTCATACCAGCCCTTGGCGACCGCCTGACGGAACGAGCTGTAAGGCCAATCCAGCGGTGCCGCGACATGGCCGTGCTTGACGGGGTTGTGGGATGTAATCGAGATGCCGCCGCCAATCGTCCTCGTCGCGGATGCAGTGCTCCCAAAACCGGCGCTGCCACACGCCCTTCTCCCGCTTCGCCGCCATCGATGAGCGCACCGGCCGGGCGGGGAACCCGGCCGAAAATTTGCGTTTGATCACCATCCAGCGGGTGGAGAAATCATCGTCCCCGACCGGTAGCCGCCACAGGCTATGTAAGTGGTCCGGCAAAACGACGATGGCTTCGACGGTGAAGGGATACCGGGAAAGGGCCAGGCGAAACGCGAGGCGCAGCCGTTCGATATGATCGATCAGCAACCGCTGCCGGTGGTGGACGACGACGGTGAAGAAATAGCGGCCGCCGGGTTGGTAGAGACGTCGGTAGTCGGTCATGGGGCTAGCCGGTCATCGGCGGCGGGATCTTGATGGGCACGCTGCGCTTTGCCCATCCTACGTCTACGTCATTTCAAAAAATACGCGCGGCGGCCCTGCGGGCCGCAAAG
>VEPB01000292.1 GCA_012026715.1 Methylococcaceae bacterium
GACCACCGGCAAACTCTCCCATCTGCCCGCTCCTCCCTTCGTCTCCGCTCATGCCTGACGGCTTCTCTCGGTTTCCACACAAAATGAAACAGCCCCGGCAGATTCCCGGTCTAATAAGGTGGCTCGCAGGATCTGGGCTTTATTGGCCCATGGCCTAGCGTACCAGTAAGGGTTTGTGAGCCAGCCCGAGTAGGGTCGACCCACATCTGGTATCAATCATTCTGAATGGAGTGGCACGCTGAAAGCTTGTGTAAGGCACGAGACAGCGTGATGGCAAACAGACAGTGATCCGGCAAGCCGACCTGGTCAGTTAGGACTTCGAGTCCCCAGGGGAATTGAGGCGTGGGTCGACGGATTCCATCAGGGCCGGCAGGCTAGCGCCTGCGCACCAGGGTGAGATACGACTGCAAGCTCTCTGTCCCACCACACCCACATCGTCCTTGGCAAACGGGAAGCGTCCAAATAACGCCCATGAATATGGAGTTGTTAACGAGTGTCCTATGTCTAGGGTTTATCTACTACCTCGGCGGTGCCCCTGGCTGTGGTGAGTTGCCGAAACGGTGGTCGGCGCTCATCGGGTGGTTACCTGGACGCAATGTCCCATCTGATCGACCTTCGATCCCGCGGGAACGGGGCGTGGCGCATGCTAGGAAGGCGGCAGGTTTAGCAACTGTCATCTGCCTCGCAGGCATGAACACATCGGTAGGCGCCGCGACGTCCTATAGTTTCAGCGTGCCTTACGCATGGTGGTCATTTCCGAGCACACATGCGGTTTTGGAAACAGATATTCAGATCATGACCGATCCCGGCACCATCGCGCCCTATTTCCTCTCACAACAATTCGGCATCGTTGATTGGAACGGCGAACTACTCAGCGGCGGATATGTCGGATTGCAAACGCAGGTAACGGAGACTGGAGGGAAAGGCATTTTGTTTTCCGTCTTCGACGACTCGGCGGTTCCCAAACGTTTCGAAACAGCCGGAGGTTTCCCAACATTTGATCCCTCACTCCCAAACTCTGGTGGCTGTAGAGCCTTCGGTGGCGAAGGCACGGGCATACAGTGTTTCATGGCTTATTCCTGGCAGGCAGGAAGACGCTACAAGCTTCGGGTGGAAGCCACCGGCACGACCGCTTATACAGCTTCGGTCATCGACGCGAGCGCGGTTGCCCCGGTTGAACCGGTGGTCTTAGGCACCATTTACACGCTTCAGCAAACCTATCTCGGCAATTACACCGTCCAGTGGCTTGAGTATTACGGCGGTTTACCCGCCAGCTGCGCCGATTACCCCTATATCAAGGCACTGTGGTATCGACCCGTGGATATCGGGGCCAGCCCGGTGGTTGCGGGGATCGATGCTGGGACCGTAATCGGTGGCGGTTATTGCAAGAACAGCAATGTTTGGGACAGCGGGGTCAATCACTACCAGGAAGTCGGGACTCCTGGCGGTTCGGCCACTTGGTCAATTCAGGACAGTTCGGGCTATTACGTCCGCGCAACATGGACCTCCGCGGACGGCTGCGGCGGTTCGGACCTCACCGCCAGCAGCACAGCGCCTGACGAATGCGCGCGATTCACCCGGATTCCCCTGACCAACGGCAAGGTGGCATGGCAGACCGATGACGGTTATCGGTTGACCTGCGCCGGTAGAAGCGGTTCGGTGGTTCGTGCCACGGCGAGGACGATTTCCAGCAACGAATCCTTTACCGAGAAACGTGTTCTTGCTGGTGGCGCGGATGCCTATTCCTATCGGAGTCTGTCCGGTTACTACCTGACCGTGACGAAAACAGGAGGTGGAGGCAGGCGCTTAACGTGTAACGCGAACTCAGGGGCGAATCAGCTATTTTTCTTGGGAAGTGCTCCATAGTCGCGCGAGACGCCTACAGCATGGACCCTATGCCGGTCGGAAGCGACTGCTACCTGCCGCAACCAGCTTTCATCTTCCGGACCGGCACACCGTTGTGTCGCCCCCTGTGTTGGCGCAGTCATCAAGTAGCTTCGGGCACGTTTTTGATCGCCATCGTCCCAAGTTTATCGGGCACCTGATCGGCCTTTTCCGCTATTTGCGCAGACCAAGACCTGTCGTTCGCCACTGGCGGCTTTTTGGGCATAGTCGAAATCAGTCAAGATTGGTCAATGGGTTTATTTCACCCATTCAGCACATTTAATGCCCATATCCTCTGATCTAATTCATTGATTAACAGCGTCAGAGCGAGTGGCATGAAACGTGTTTTACGGTATTTACTGTTAATGTCACAAACATTTATCCATGAACGCTACGACCGTCACGTTCCTCGTCCATATTATCCATCGCTATTTCATCTGGATTATCGCGTCCTCTTATATCCTCGCCGCTCTATTTCCCTGGCTTGGCCTCTGGCTGCGTGATCTGAACCTGGGCAGCATCAATATATTCGATCATAGGCTGGTTATTTCCCTGCCCCCCATCCTCTTGGCATCGCTGCTGTTCAATGCCGGACTAGGCGTGAAAACGACAGAACTAAAGCACGTGCTTCGCAAACCTGCTGTCCTCGTAGGCGGTGTATTTGGGAATTTGGCGACGCCTCTGGCCTTTATTATCGCAATCAGCTTCGCGATGCGAAGCTGGCATAACGCGGATGAGGCTCAGCAGATTCTCGTCGGTCTCGCGTTGGTGGCGTCTATGCCTATCGCTGGGGCCTCGACTGCATGGGCGCAAAACGCCAATGGGAACCTTGCTTTAAGTCTGGGCTTAGTTTTGGCTACCACGCTGTTAAGCCCGCTGCTAACTCCCCTGGTACTCCACGCTGCCGGTTTCGTCACAACCGGCGATTATTCTGACGATCTGCACGAACTTGCTGCCCAGGGCGCCATGAGCTTCCTCGGTCTCTGGGTCATCCTGCCCTCGCTGCTTGGCATCCTCACCCAGTGGCTCGTTGGACTGCACCGCATCGCAGCGGTCATGCCATATTTGAAGTTCCTAAACTACGGCATTCTGGTTTTACTCAACTATTCAAATGCCTCGTTGACGTTACCCAGTGCGGCCTCGCAACCCGACATTGACTTTTTGGCATTAACGCTAGTCATTGTCCTCGCACTTTGCATCATTGCGTTCTTTTCCGGATATCTGTTAGCACGTATCTTTCGAACTGACGACAAAGGAACCGTATCGCTGATGTTTGGGCTAGGGATGAACAACAATGGGACGGGGCTTGTCCTCGCATCCCTGGCATTGTCTGACCACACCCAAGTCATGTTACCCATCATTTTCTACAACCTTATTCAGCACCTCGTGGCCTCTTCCGTTGATCTTGCCATTTTTCGACGACCCTCTGCCGTTTCGTAGCGCCGCTCCGGTATCCACCCGACCTAATTGATCGCTTGGTTGAGTTCCGCGCAGCAGCGGAACTCAACCAGTCAGGAGTGACCGATCCAGGAAGCAACAAGACTAAGAGTGACAGCTTCCCGCCCGGATTCGGCTATAGCTGCACTATTCCATAAAACTGCCGTCCGAGGGCAACCGGGGCATTAGGCGAATGACCGTTCGGGCCGACGCTGAGCCAGTCGTGCCAGGGACATCGAGAACTCGATGCTTAATAACCGAATTCGCTCATAACGGCGCCAGCCGAATCGACTTCCTGGCGCGCGTCGCCGCCACGTAGTAGATCCCCCCCTTCGGTTTGGCCGGACTGACTTCGTCCTGATCGGAATTCAGTAATTTGGCCAGGTCGCTGCGGGTGGCGAAGTCGTTTTCCACTATCTCGACGATGTTGTATTCCTGGCCCTTGGCCTTGTGGGTGGTGGTGAAGACCAGTTTGGCCCGATCCCTTGTCCACGAGGCGTTCCTTGATCATCCGGTCGAAGTCGAAGAGCTTGGCGCCGTACCGGTTGACCAGATCGATCATGATCGACAAGCTGGCATTCCGGGTGTTCTTGGCGAAACGCCGGACGTCTTCGAAGGACCGGAACTTGGCGATGAAAGGATCTTTGATCTTTCCCGGTTGCCCCTGCGAGAGATAAAGCAATCCGACCACCCGCCCGTTCAGAGCAGCCGATCGCCACCGTCAGGTACGAGCGGTTGTCGCGCACATAGGTCGGCAGCCACGAATCGACGAAGTTGCCGATGTCGGCGATCATGCGCTGCACTTCGGCGTCGGCGCCAAGGAAGGCCATCACCGGCGCATCGAGGCCGGTCAGGGGCCGCAAGGCCGGGTCATAGTGCGGGTTGGGCAGGCAGCGCACGTCGAAGACCAGGTCGGCGTCGAACGGCAAGCCGTGATTGAAGCCGAAGGACTCGAACGTCAGCGTCAGGCCAGCGCCGTCGCCGATCTGGACGAAGCCCTTGATGATGGCGCGCAGCGCATTCGGCCGCAAGTCGCTGGTGTCGATGTGATGGCCAAGACCGGAAGGCATAACCGGGATGCCCCCTTCGAAATGCATGGCCGTGGCGCCGCCGAACAGGCGCTCCAGCGCGGCTTCGAACAGCGACAGATTGCTGCGGGCGATGATGGTCAGCGCTTAGCGGTTTTGCAGGGCGCGTTTGCCGAACCGGGTGTCTTCGCCGGTGCCGCGGATCTTGAGCACCGCGGAGTCGCCCAACAGTTCGTAGGCCTGGTTGACCCGCTGCCCCAAATGCTGCGCCAGACCGTCGCCGAAACGGAAGGTCTGGCTGAGCCAGTAAGGCCTGGCCTTCGATCCGGTCCAGGGAGTTGACGGCGTGGAGAAAGGCGTAGATCTGCTGAAAGCTGTCACCGACGAACAGCCGTTTGGCATGGTCCTGGCGGCCGACGATGGACAGCATGACGCCGGAGGTGTCCTGAGCCTCGTCCACCAGGATGACGTCGAAGGGCAGGCGCTGCCGGGCGAACTGGAACATCTTCAGATAGAAATCGTGGACCGCCGGCAACTGGCGGTTTTTCATGTCGGAGAGGATGTTGCGAACCCGCTCGAGGATTTCGTCGCCGCGCTTGTCGGTCAGGGTCCGGATGCGTTCGCCGGGTACCGTTGCGAGTTTGTAGTGAGCGAGTAGGTCGGCGTCCAGTGTCGTGGTTGCGGCATTTAGATAGTAATTGACCAGATCCTTGAGCAGCCAGGCGTAAAACATCCCCTCTCGCCGGAGCGGACGGCGACCGGCACGTAGCGATCATGGATCAGCCACTCGCTGAGGTCCGGCTCCAGTTCGTAACAGTGGCCGCCGGTATGGCGACAAGCCAGGGCGTGAATGGTGCTGACCGTGAGGTTCCCGAGACCGTGGGCCCTAGTCTTGTCCCACACGTCGGCCACGAACCGGTTGTCGGCGAGGGACAGGATCGGCGCATCGGGCCGGTGCGCCGCGAATTCCAGCAAGGCGGTGGTTTTGCCGCTGCCGGCGACGGCATTCACCTGGAGGATAGGATCCTCGGCTTGGATGACGGCGTGTTGTTCGTCGGTGAGGGGCATTCGGGTGCGACCGGAATCCAGGCTTGGGCGACCGTCGGCGCCCAACGGCACGTGCCGGATTCGCTGGGCGGTGGGCGCGATGGTGCCGCGCCCGAGCTACACTAGTTCGCGAGCCCGCACGAAGGCATCGCGGAAATCCAGGTAGACCGGGGTTTCGGTTCCCAGCATCAACCGCAGCAGGTAGTGCTGCAATTTGTATTTGATATTGCCCACGGCCAGGGCGCCGATGCCGACCGCGTTGGGGCAACTGCTGGCGGTCA
>VEPB01000008.1 GCA_012026715.1 Methylococcaceae bacterium
AGCAACATGCGGGTGGAATTCCGCATCCTGCAGATGGAAGCCGAAGAAGCGGTGTTCAAACCCTTGTAGGAGGCGGCCATGAATGCACTCAGGATCGCGAAAGTAAGGCCCTGCGACATCCGCTCTCCCTCGGGGCTATACCGGCCAGATCAGAAAGTTCGTCACCCCGGCAGGGATTGCCGGGGTCCAGCAACCATGGATGGGGAAGGTCTATCACATCCTTGTGGCCTGGATTCCGGCAATCCAGGCCGGAATGACGACTTACGGTTGATCTCAGCCCTGATCGGCCTGCTGGCCACCCTGCCCGCCGCCGCCGCAGAATACTACGGCCAGCGCCCCGCCGACGACCGCTGGCCGGTACTGCAACAGGAAGGCCCTGCGCCCGCCGCCGACCTGCAGGCCGCCAACTATTACCTGATCCTGGACGGCAGTGGCTCCATGCGGGACAAGGACTGTGGCGGCGGCCGCAGCAAGATCGACGTCGCCAAGGAAGCCGTGTTGCAGTTCGCCCAGCGGGTGCCGGCCAGTGCCAATCTGGGGCTGTTCGCCTTCGACGCCAGCGGGCCGTCGGAGCGGCTACCCTTGGGCGTCGGCAACCGCGACCGCTTCGCGGAAGCCGTCAACGCCATCAAGGCCTACGAGAACACCCCGCTGTTCACCTCCATCCAGACCGGCTATCGCCAACTCACCGCCCAGGCCCTGCGTCAGCGCGGCTATGGCGAATACCATCTGGTGGTGGTGACCGACGGCCGCTCCACCGACAAGGACCCCATGCCCATGGTCCAGCAAATCCTCAAGGAATCGCCGGTGTTGGTGGAGACCATCGGCTTCTGCATCCGGGAAAAGCACAGCCTCAACCAGCCGGGACTCACCTTCTATCAGTCCGCCAACGACCCTGAGAGCCTGCGCCGCAGCCTGGAAGCGGTCCTGGCCGAATCCCCGGACTTCAACGCCGCCCAGTTCAAGCCATGAGCGTCCACGTTCGGGTCGCCCTGCTGCTGTTGATCCTGGGCGGCGGCGCCATGATGGGCGCCAAGTATGTGCTGCCCTGGTGGGAGGAACACCAAAGCACGGTTCTATCCGATGCCGGCTCGGTCAAGGAGCGCATCAGCATCGGCGTCGACAGCTGGATCGGCTACTTTCCACTGTGCTCCACCGAGCTGAAACGGCGCATGCGCCAACTGGGCTACGCCCTGCAATGCGTGGAGGACAAGGCCGATTATGCCAAGCGCATGGAAAGCCTGGCGTCCGGGGAAATCCAGCTGGCGGTGGCCACGGTGGACAGCTATGTGCTCAACGGCCGCGCCCGCAACTATCCGGGCACCATCGTGGCGGTGCTGGACGAATCCAAGGGCGGCGATGCCCTGGTGGCCTGGCAGGACAAGGTGGGGCGGCTGGAAGATCTGCGCGCCCTGGAACAGACCCGCATCGCCTTCACCCCGGCATCGCCGTCGGAACACCTACTCAAGGCCGTCAGCGTGCACTTCGACATCGCCGCCCTGCGCCAGCCCGGACCCTGGCGGGTGGAGACCGACGGCTCCGGCGACGCGCTCCGCCGGCTGCTGGACCACCAGGTGGATGCCGCCGTGCTATGGGAGCCGGACGTCTCCAAGGCGCTGAAAGAGCCGGGTATCCACCGCCTGCTGGGC
>VEPB01000291.1 GCA_012026715.1 Methylococcaceae bacterium
AATCATCCCAGCCGGTTTGCTTGGGAATGCGGTAGCCTTTTAGCCAGGCTTTCAGGATTTGGGGATCGCCGAGGGCGACGAGTTGGTCCTTGAGGTCGGCGATTTGGTGCCGCAGATGGCGAATGTCCCCCCGCAACCGTCCCATTAATCCTTTTGGTGTTACCGTTTCAAATGGCGCCAGGTTCAGCTGCATCCTCCAGGCGAATTCGATTTCCGAAATCTCCTTCTGCAATTCCTCGGACTGCTCCTTGAGGATCTGGTTGTACGCCTTGAGGCGGTCCTCGGAAAGCTGGTCGATGTGGCTCTGGTCGATGTGCTCGGCCTGCAGCTGCAGTTCCAGTAGCTGCAATAAATCCTTCTTTTCGTAGGCTTGATTGGCCTGCTTCATGAGTTCGGTCTTGCGCTCCCGCTCGGCCGGGTCGGGCTCTCGGTCGGGGTGCAGCCGGGCCGCAAGCTTGCGGTAGATTTCCTGAATGGACTGCTTGATGCGGCTTTCCTCCTCCGCGCGTTTGGCTTCGAGGGCTTCCTGCCGCTTGGTCTTCTTGTGGTTGGCTCGGCGGGCTTCCCGTTCTGCGTCTGCGGCCTTGGCCTGCTGTTCGATGAAATCGGTCAATTGTTCCGGCGAGCCGAGGTCGTGCTGGCTCAGATCCATGCCCAGTATCTCCCCCATCATGGATTTGACCAAGTCTTCCGCATGGGCGTCGCTCCGGCGCATTTCCTCGTCGATATCGGAACCGCTGTGGCGGTTGTAGAGTTCCTTCAACTCGTCATCGTCATCGTCACCGCCCCTGATCAAGGCCGCGGCATTTTCGCAGATGAGGTGGCGGAGCTTTTCCTTATCGCGCTTCTTGAACAGCGGATTGGTCAGCGCCTCGTCCAGCACGCGCAGCCGCCGAATCTCCTGGGCGCGGTAGTCGGCATAGAGGGGCTCGTACTCGCCGGTGGCGATCCGCTGAATCTCGGGCGTCGCCTCGGTCCATTCGTGCAACAGCTTTTTTTGCTGGTCCAGCTTCTTGATCAGGCTGTTGAAGCGCTTCTGTGACTTGCTCAGGCTCGGTTGTTCGGCATGGGGGGTGATTTGAACGGCGTGGGATTTTTTGGGCATCGATGGACTGCGGGGTGGGTTCAAATATGCGCGGCGAGCGCTTCGAGCCAGGGGGACAGGGCGAGCTTCCAGCCACTATTCTACTCGACCAGCACGGCAGGTTGGCCCTGGGGATCCAAGTTCGCGGGGATTCGGGGCAGAAGACCCACGCACGCCGCCTGCACCCCGCGAGGGGAAGGATGTCGGGGTTCTGGCTCATGACATCCGACGCCGGACTCACCAACGACGGCGAACACCGGCCTTAGGTGATGGTGTTGAACAGACGGCTCGGAGTCCGCTTCATCCGCTGCCCGAACCTTGACCAGCCGCCGCCCTGATCGTTGATACCCGCACGAAACGTGCGCCATAATCCGGCCGCTGCTCGCGGCGTACTGCCCGGGCCGGCCGGCCGGGCTGCTGCCCGTCGTATCCGAATCAGCCGTACATAAGGAATTGCCCATGAATCCCAGGCCCTTCAGCCAAATTACGCCATTTGCCCTCCTGTTCGCGGCCCATGCCACACTGACCGGCTGCGCCGGGAGCGCCGGGTCGGTCACCCGGCTGGAACCCGGATCGGGGCGGCCGGATCTCTCTCGCTACCCCAATCTGGCGGTCGAGGTGAGCAGTTCCGTGCCGCAAGCCGGAGCCTCGGATACCGCCCGCATCCGGCAGCACATCGTGCGGGTTGCCGAGAACGAGCATCCCGGCTGTTTCCAAAATTTCACCGCCGCGCCCGATGCACCGCAAACCGTCGTTGCCCAGGTGAACCTGAGGCGCTACGAAGAAGGCAGCGCCTTCGCCCGGTTCATGCTGGCGGGCCTCGGCCAGATGCACATCGACGCAGATCTGGGCTTGCAGGACGGCTCGACCGCGGAACGCATCGCCCGCTATGACATCACCAAGACCTTTGCCTGGGGCGGCATCTATGGCGCCGTCAACGACCTCCGGGACATCGAGGAAGGCTTTGCCAAGGCGGTGGCCAGTGCCTTGTGCGAGCGGGGGGAGCAATGATCTGGAAGCTGACGAAAAACGCAACGGGGTTCCCACTAGCGAGGATCGCGCGGTGCGACGGGCGAGGGAATGGTGCGGGGCGGCTGTTCGGTTTGATTGTCGCGGCGCTGATCCTGCCGCAGCCGGCGGTGGCGCTGCCCAGCTTCGCCCGCCAGACCGGCGAGGCTTGCACATCCTGCCACGTGCAAACCTGGGGCGCCGACCTGACGCCGCGCGGGCGGGATTTCAAGCTGAACGGCTACACCGAGGGCGATGCCTCCCGGCTGCCGCCCTTCAGCGTCACCGTGGACGGCACGGTGGCTGCCCAGGTGAATCCGAACCGTTCCGCGATCTCGCCGGCCAATAGCGCCTATAAGGCCTCGCTCTACTATGCCGGCCGCATCGCGCCGCACCTGGGAGCCTATGCTTCGGGCAGCTACCAGAACGTCAACGACGAACTCGATGAATACTATCTGGACAAGTTCGACCTGCGCTTTGCCAATGCCGTCGAACTGGGCGGCCACCGGTTGAACTACGGTCTTACCGCCAACAATCAGCCGGGCCTGCAGGACCTTTGGAATACCACGCCGGCCTGGAGTTTCACCCGAGCGGTGCCGCTGTCGCGGAGTTTTCACCCGTCCGGCAGCTCCACTCCGCCTTTCGGTCTGGGGGGGCGATATGAATTCCACGTTTGGGAAAGCCTTTTGCCCACCGGCACTCGAGTTGGCCGGAATCCAACGCTTTTCCGCGTTGGCGACTTGCGACGGGGCTTCAACCGAATGGCGCCCACTCTGATGGACGGAGTCCTGGCCGGCAATAGCGGGGGCGCATCGGCCTATTTCATGCTGGACCGCTGGCTCTACCTGGAGGGCGGAGCCTATGCCAGCCTGCCGCGCGATGTTCAGGATGGCATCGGCCGCGGGTATCCGCTGCAATCCCGCTCGGTCTTCTTCAATCAGCCGGATCCGCAGTTGGACGGCGGCGCTCCCTATTGGCGAGTGGCCGTGCAGCACCAGTGGGGCGGACACTATGTCTCGATCGGCCATTTCGGTCTGGCCGCCAGTTGGAAGGCCAGGCGGAGCCTGGGCGGGTTGACGCCGGAACTGCTGGTTGTCCGCCCCACGTCCGACCGCATCGACGTCACTGACCTGGGGGTGGATGCCACTTACCAGTACCTGGCCAATCCGGACCACATCTTCGAACTCAAAGGGGTCTACCTGCGCGAGCGCAGGGAAGGGCGCGTGGGGACCAGCTTGCTGTCCGTTTTCGGACCGGTCTCCACGTCACCGGCGTCGCCGCTAACCGAGGTGGTGCGCATCAATGCCGCTTATACCTGGGCGCAGACCGTCGGAATAGCGTTCGGTTACCACCGCTACATGGACGATCCGGTCGAAGTCAGCTTCCTCAGCCCGTTTGCCTACCGAGTGGTTCGGGGTGAACTCCAAGTGCGCGACCGGGAAGCCTATGTGGCGGAGCTGGCCTTTACGCCCTTCGGCAAGAATGACTCGCTGGCCGCGCCGTGGCTCAACCTGCGCCTAAACCTGACTTATATGGGGGATCTGCACCACAGCAATCGGATCGGGGATACCTTTTACGTGAACGGAAGCGTGGCGTTCTGATTGTGCTGCGCGATTCCACCCGTGTGAGGTGCCGGAAGCGGCGAAGCCGTGCATTGCCTTCGCCTGATCGGTCCGGGGTTTGCCCTTTACCGCCTGTCGGCGATCGAGCTCGTGTCACTCGGCGATTTGCTGCTCCAAGGCCTGCAGCCATTCCCGCCACACCGCCAGGGCGATGGCCAGTATGACCGGTCCCAGGAACAGGCCGATGAAACCGAAGTTCAGCAGTCCGCCCAAGACGCCGAACAACACCAGCAGAAATGGAATCCGGGTGGTGGCGCTGATCACCAGGGGGCGGATCAGGTTGTCCACCCAGCTGACCACCAGGGCGCCCCACAGCGCCAGGGAAGTCGCTGCCCACGGCTGACCGTGCGCCAGCAGCCACAGGCTGGCGCCGATCCAGACCACCGGGGTGCCGAAAGGAATCATCGCTACTGCCATGGTGACCAGGGTCAGCAGGATGGGCGTGCCGATTCCCACGGCCCAATAGCCCAGCCCGGCCACCAGCCCCTGGCCGACGGCGGTGAGGACGATGCCATACACGACCGCCTTCACGGTGGATTCGGCCGTCTGCACATAGTGGTCGGCGCGCTCGCCGAGCACATGCAGCAACACCAGCCGGAGCTGCCGAGCCCATTCGGCTCCGTCCCGGTAGGCAAAAAATATAACCAGAGCGGTCATTCCCAATTTGGCCAGGTTTCGTCCCGCCTTTTCCGCCACGCCCAGCAGGTCGTTGGAAAGCGCTTGCAGCCACGGCAAGGCGTTGGCCCGCATCAATGCGTTGATGTCGTCGAAGCGATCGAAATGGCGGGACAGTTCACCGCCGAGATAGGGGATGTTGAGCAGCGCACGCGGCAGGGACGGCTTTTGCTCCAGCCATGCCGGCAGTTGGCGGAGAAATTCCGCAAGCTCGTGGTGCAGAACCAGGCTACCCCAAACCAGAGGGAGCACTACCAGGGAGCTGAGTACCAAGGTCATCACCAGGGCCGCCGCCGTGGCATGTCCGCGGAAGTGCCGCCGCAGCCAGGCGTGGGCCGGCCAGGTGACGTACACCAGAATCACCGCCCACAGCAGCGGTACCAGAAAGCTGCGCAGCACCAGCCAGGTTAGGGCGGCCAAGACCGATAACACGGCGCCGGTGACCAGCCATCGGGTGAAATCGGACATAGGCGCTCGGTGAGGAGGAGGCTTTCCGAAAACGGTTCGCTCGAAATCGCGCTATCTTACACCCGCCCACGGGTCGGCGGTCCCGGAATGGGTGGATCAGCCGGTCGGTTCGAAAGCGGTTCCAAACACGCCCGCATTGTCTCTGAGGAGGGATCGCGCGAGGCAGAGCGGAGCGCGGTCAAGCTACGGAAACGTTTCGACCAAGACCAAATCCACTTCGCCGAAGTGCCGGTCTTGGCCCAGTCGGAATCCCCGCATTTCCAAAACTCCCTTGGTGTTGAGCGAGATGATGAGGTAGCAGGTTTCCGGGTAGCCGATTTCGGCGAGGTCGATCTGAGAGGGCTCGGCGGGGGAGGTGGGATGGGAGTGGAGGATGGCGAACAGTTCTTCGCCGGTTTCGCGCATGGCGCGCAGCGCCTCGATCTGGCCGGCGGGGTCGAGCCGGAAGCGCCGGTCGGGGTGATCGGCGACGTTGGCGACCGGGTACCAGGTGGCCGGGGTGCCGGCTTGGGCGCCGATCAGGCCGCACACTTCCAGGTCCGGGCTGGATTGGGCGCAGTGCAACAGTTGATTGACCAGTGCGCGGGGGAGTCGGACGGCGTCGGACATGGCGGTGGCGATCAGCGGAAACGGGGGAGGCGTTCGCCCAGGCCCATGGCGTAACGCACCAGGCGGCGCTTGATGGGGGGCAGGTTGTTGAGCACGGTCATGCCGAAGTTGCGGGCTTGCGTGAGCGGCCAGCGGTTGTTGGAGAACAGCCGCACCATGGTGTCGGTGAAGCCGATGACCCGGTCGAGGTCGTCGCGCCGAATCCGGGCATAACTTTCCAGGAATTCGCTCGCGCCGATGTCCTCGCCGAACTGAATGCGGGCCTCGATGCGTTCCGCCAGCACCGCCACGTCCCGCAGACCCAGGTTGAAGCCCTGGCCGGCCACCGGATGCAATTGGTGCATGGCGTTGCCGACCAGGGCTATGCGGCGGTCGATCATGCGCTGGGCACGGATCAGTTTGAGCGGGAAGCCCTGGCGCGTTGACGCCAACTCCAGCCGTCCCAGCCATTGGCCGAAGGCGGCCTGCAGACGGTCGCGGAATTCCTCATCCGGCAGGGTCAGGGTGGCGCGGGCGTCGTCGTGGCTGAGGGTCCACACCACCGAACTGCGGCGCTTGCCCAGCGGCAACAGTGCCAAGGGTCCGGATTCGGTGAAGCGTTCGTAGGCGGTGTCGCGGTTGGGGAGTTCGCTGGCGACCTCGGTGACGATGGCGGTCTGGCCATAGTCCCGCTCGGTCTGGCCGATGTCCAGCAAACGCCGCACCGTGGAATTGCCGCCGTCGGCCGCCACCACCAGGCGGGAGGTCAGGGTCCGGGTCTGGTCGCCCTGTCGGACGGTGATGCCTACGTGGTCGTTGCCGCCATGGAGGGCGGCCACCGTGGCCGGTTGCAGTACGGTTACCGAAGCATTCGCCAGCGCTTTGACGATGGCATCTTCCAAGACTCTGGCGGTGGCGACATAGCCCAGAGCGGGCACCCGTTCGCGCTCCGCGCTCATGCGCACCTTGCCGAAATGGCCGCGGGCGGAGACGTGGATGGTGCGGATCGGCGCCGCGTTGGGCAGGGCATCGCGCCACACGCCCAGCTGATCCAGCAGTTGCGCCGTGCCCCAGGCCAGGGCCAGAGCCCGCTCGCCCGCCGGGGATGCCTGTCGCAGCGCCTCGTCCATCGATTCGATCACGGCGATGCGCAACGGCGTGTCCTGCAGCGCCAGGGCCAGGCTGCCGCCGGCCAGGCCGCCGCCGACGATGATCAGGTCGAAATCGGTGCTCACCGGGATTCGCCCATGAGGGCTTCGATGTCGGCGACGGCTTTGGGCACCGCGCCGGTGAGGATTTCGCAGCCGGACTCCGTGACCACCACGTCGTCCTCGATGCGGATGCCGATGCCGCGCCATTGAGGGTCCACGTCGTCGCAGGCGGCGTCGATATAGAGCCCAGGCTCCACCGTCATGACCATGCCCGGCTCCAGCTTGCGCCACTCGCCGTCGTCGTCGCGGTATTCGCCCACGTCGTGCACGTCCATGCCCAGCCAATGGCCGGTGCGGTGCATGTAGTAAGGCTTGTAAGCTTCGTCCTTGATGAGCTTGCCGACCTTGCCCTTGAGCAGTCCCAACTCCACCAGCCCCTTGGTCAGCACCTTCACCGCGGTGTCGTGGGGATCGTTCCAGCGCTTGCCGGGCTTGATGGTGTCGATGGCAGCCAGTTGCGCCGCCAATACCAGTTCGTAGAGCAGCCGCTGCGGCTCGCTGAAGTGGCCGTTGACCGGGTAGGTACGTGTGATGTCGGCGGCATAGCTGTCGCATTCCGCCCCGGCGTCGATCAGCAGCAGGTCGCCGTCCCGCAGCACGTCGGAATTGCCGGTGTAGTGCAGCACGCAGGCGTTGTTGCCGCCGGCCACGATGGCCGGATAGGCCTGGGCCCGCAGCCCGTGACGGGTGATCTCGTGGAGAAATTCGGCTTCGATCTCGTATTCGTGGATGCCCGGCCGACAGAACCGCATCGCCCTCACATGGGCTTGGGCGGAAATTTCCGCGGCGCGGCGGATCAACGCCAGTTCCGCTTCCGACTTGAACAGTCGGTGTTCGTGCAACAGCTTGTCGATGACGATAAATTCCGTGGGAGCTTGCGTGCCGCTGCGGGACTTGGCGCGGATCTCATTGATGGCGTGGCGGATCTGGCCGTCCAGTTCAGCGCTGGCGCCCACCGGGTAGTAGACCCGCTCCCGGTTCTCCAGCAGGCCCGGCAGCAGCTCGGCAAGGCGTCCGACGGGACAGGCCTGGTCGGCCCCGTGGTTGTCGACCGCTCCTTCAAGCCCTGCGTGCTTGCCGGTCCAGATCGCCTTGGTGGCGTCGAATTCGCGGCAGAACAGGATGAACTCGCCTTCGGGCCGGCCTGGCGCCAGCACCGCGACGGCTTCCGGCTCGTCGAAGCCGGTCAGGTAGTGGAAGTCGCTATGCTGGCGGTAGGGCCACTCCACGTCACGGTTGCGCACCGCGACCTCGGCGCTTGGCAAGATCGCCACGCTATTTTTCTTCATGCGCCGCGTCAGCCGCTTGCGTCGCTGCTTGAATTCGTTGCCGGCAATCATCGGGTCACTCAATGGAGTCGGTGGGGCTCGGTTTCCCGGCTCAATTCGGTCCGGATGACCAGCACCCCGACCCGCACGAACTCGTGCAGTTCGGAGTAGGCTTCCTCGGTGTCGTCCGGCGACAGTTCGGGGTCCAGCCGGGAAATCTGCTGGATATCCTGAAGCAGTTCGGTGCAGTCGCCGGGCCACTCGGCATCGCCCATGGCATAGCCGAGGCCGTACAGAAACCCCTGGCACCACTCCGCCAGGGCTTCGGTCCGGATGCTCAGGGAACTGTCCTCGTCGGGCAGGAACAGGTCGAACGGGTATTCATCATTGGCCAGCAAGCTGCGGGTCAAGTCGCACAGGGCGTCGAGCAACTGGACGTCGGCGCTGGAGAGGTCGTCGGCCTCGTCACCCAAGGCGTGGCTGATCCACTGCTCGCTGGTGAGACGCCGGTCCACGCACAGCATGCCGGTCAGGGTGCCGTGCAATTCCGCCGCGCTATGGCCGGCTTCGCTGCACGGGGCGATTTCCTCGAGGGTCTGGTAGGAGATCTCGAAAGTCATGAATGGCCTTGAGGGCGGCTGCCGGATTTCCTATGCTAGCATCCACGACTGCCGGCCGAAAGCGGCGCCACCGCCGGAGATTCTTGAATGCTGACTGCAAAGCCTGAGATCGACCCGGAAACCGTCCAAGAACTGCGACGCCTCGAGGAACGGTTGGAGGCGTTGCTGTTGTACTGCCGCAATCTGCAGCGGGAAAACGACACCCTCAACGCCCTGTTGGCGGAACGCATGGCTGAACGTTCTGAATTGACGCAGCAGACCGCCATTGCGAAAAATCGCGTGGCCGCTATGATAAGCCGCCTGAAATCCATGGGGCGTGAGTCATGAGCGACGTAAATTCACCTGTCAAAGTCCTGCTGCTCGGTAAGGAATACCCGGTGGTCTGCGGGCGCGACGAAGAGCACGAGTTGCGGGTGGCAGCGCGCTACCTGGACGACAAGATGCGCAAGATTCGCGATGGGGGGCGCATCATCGGCACCGAACGAATTGCCGTGATGGCGGCCCTGAATATCGCCCACGAACTGATTCAGGCGCAGCAGCAGCTCAAGAGCGGCGGCGCAGTGGGTGATCGCCTGTCGGCCATGAGTCACAAGATCGACAATACCCTGGGCACCGAATAAGCGGCGTAGGCTCCGCACTGCGCGCTCCTTGCTTGCCTTCGGCGCCCCGGCCGTCCCCGCTCGATTCCTCCAAGCGACCTTGAAGCGGTCGCTTGGATTCGCTCGCAGTTGACTGACGCCGTTTCGTTCCACCTTGCAAGTTTCCTTTCGGAAACCCGCCAGTGGCAGGGGCTACCGGGGAGGGCATGGAAAACATCGCGATCTTGGCTCTTTGAGCCCCGAGCTTTGTTTTCCAGTTCGGTCGATCTTCCAGATTGCATCGACGGGAAGGCCGCCGATGGAAGCCCAAGGCGGCTGACTAGATGGTCGTCGAACGCTCGCTCAGCTCTAGCACTCGGTTGTCGAAATCCCGTATAATGAACGGCTCCAGTGCCGAGGTGGCGAAACTGGTAGACGCATCAGACTCAAAATCTGACGATGGCAACATCGTGCCGGTTCGATTCCGGCCCTCGGTACCAATTTAGTGTGTCATCCCGTCTCATGACGGACAGGAACCCGCGAGTCTCAAGGCTTAGCGGGTTTTTTGTTGTCTCAATCCGTATCACCCTCTACCATCAAATACCAGTGCTTTTGATGGTACATCTGCTGGTACGCCGCATACCATCAAATCCCGATACCATCAGTTGACGGAGATTGCGAGTAGGCTCTTGGCGTGGATTTGCAATTGACTGAGGGGAGCGCTTTATTCAGCGCTCCTCTCAGTGTCGGCCTGCACCGCCAAAATCGGCAGCTACAAACCGTGCTTATCAGCCCCCGTGAAACCGGTTTTTCCGGTGATTTGACAAGTGAACCAATCTGCAACAGATGAATGCGCGCCGACCTAGGAGCCTGTCGGATTTGGGTGTACGACGGACGCGCCCGTACGCGAATATTCGGTGCTTCAGCGACATCAAATATCTCAGAGTTCACGTAGGATCGCCAACTTTGACCAAAACGTGCTCAATCCGGCGCATTTTTCGGAAAGTCCGACAGACTCCTAGAACCGCACGAAATCCGAATCATCCGCTGGCGACTTTGCGCCAACGCCGAGCTTTACCGGGCGCGCTCGCTTGGAAGAGGGCGGCGGCTCGGCACGCCGGACTGTCCTGTCTATCGTACTTTTCCGGCTGCCTCCTCCTAGCGTGAAAAAGGCCATGAGTTCCTGCAGTTGCGAGGCCTGGCCACTCATCTCCTCCGCCGTCGCCGCCAATTCCTCGGAGGCCGAAGCGTTCTGCTGGGTGATCTGGCTCATCTGGTTCATGGCCTCATTGATCTGCGAGGTGCCGGTACTCTGTTCTTCCGATGCCGCTGCAATCTCCTGAACCAGTTCGGACGTTTTGCTGATGGCCGGCACGATCTCGTCCAGCAGCTTGCCTGCCCGCTCCGCCTGCGCCACGCTGCCCGAAGCCAGATCGCCGATCTCCTGGGCCGCGATCTGGCTGCGTTCCGCCAGCTTGCGGACCTCCGCCGCCACCACGGCGAAGCCCTTGCCGTGCTCCCCGGCACGCGCCGCCTCAATGGCGGCATTGAGCGCCAGCAGATTGGTTTGGTAGGCGATGTCGTCGATGATGCTGATCTTCTCTGCGATGCTCTTCATCGCCGTCACGGTCTCGTTCACCGCCTTGCCCCCAGCCACCGCCTCCTTGGCCGCCTTCTCGGCAATGCCTTCGGTCACCTTGGCATTTTCGGAGTTCTGCTTGATGGACGCCGACATCTGTTCCACCGAAGTGGAGGTTTCCTCCACACCGGCCGACTGCTCACTGGCCGACTGGGACAGCGATTGGGATGTCGCGTTGACTTGGTTGGTGGCGGTGGCCAACGTATGCGCCGCTTCCGTCACCTCCCCGATGGTCGACGCCAACTTGGTCACCGTGTTGTTGAGGGTGTCCTTGAGTTCCTTGAGACGGCCCCGATAGTCGCCTTGCACGCTGCGGGTCAGGTCACCCTGTTCCATGGCGCTCAACACCTGCATGGCTTCGTTCACAGGCTGCACGATGGCGTCGAGCGCGCCGTTGATGCCTTCCACGATCTTGCGAAAATCGCCCCGGTGCTTGGACCCGTCGGCGCGGGTATCCAGGCGGCCTTCGGCGGCGCTGCTCGCCAACAGATTGGTGTCGGCGATCAACGCCTTGATGTTGCTCCGCACCTGTTCCACGGTCTCGTTGATAAACGCCTTCTTGCCGGGGAACTTTTCCAAGGCCGCATCCATGTTGCCGTCACCGAACTCCTTGATGCAGGCCATGGCCTTGTTATTGAGCGCGATATGTCCGCCCACCATGTCGTTGATGCCCTCCGCCACTTCCCTGAAACTGCCATCGAACTGCCGGGTTTCGACCTTCACGTCGATATCGCCCTTGTCGTGTTCCTCGGCCATGTGCGCCAACTGCGAAATCAGGCCCCGAATGGCGTCCGACATCCGTGTGATGGCGCCGAACAGTACTCCGATTTCGTCCTTGCGGTCCGCATCGAGAGCCATCGACAAGTCCCCCTTGGCGACGCGATCCGACGCGGTGACGGCCTCGTTCAATCCCTTGACGATGCTGCGGGTGATCAAAAACCCCAAAACCGCAGCCACCACGCCGGCGAAAACCCCGAAAAAAATCAGCCAGAAAAAGGCCGAATCGTAGGCCTTCTGCGCCTCCGCATAGGCCGCGTTGGCCAACTCCAGTTCATGGGCTGCCAACTCGTCGATCGCGTCAAGCCATTTCCGATTGACCGCACGCGACTTCTCCAGGATGGGCGTGGCCTCCTGATTCTTGTTGGCCAGCCCTAAGGCGATGACCTGATTGTTGTCGTCACGGGACGTCTCCTTGAATTCGTCGATTTTCGTCATCATCGCCCTGGCCTCGACCGATCTGACGGTTTCGTCGAGGAACTTGTCGGCTCTATCGTAAGTTGCCCGGCTCTTGTCGATCCGCGCCTTGTAGTCCTGGTTGAGCGATTCGCTTTCGGAAAGGAGCATGCCGCGTATCGCCATGTTCACCTCACGGACGGCATCCGCCATTTCATGGACGGCCTCCAGTTTTTTCATCTTGTCGGTGACGATGTCGTCCAACCGATACTGGATCTGGCTCATCTTGGTCAATCCGAAGCCCAGCGTTCCCGCCAGCAACAAGACGACCAAAGAAAAACCGCCGATGAGTTGATTGCTGATCTTCATGATCGTTACCTCAAGCCAAATTGAAGAAAAATGTACGGATTTGAAGTGGGACTTTCTTGGCCTGCTAGGCCTTCACTGCATTCTCTATGGCGAACATGGGCATGCGCCAACCCGACGACGACCCAGGCAACCGCACGCATGGCATCGCTGCATGTTGTCAGGTGCCTTCACCCGCGACAGGCAATACTGCGCAGGCATCCAAAGGAGCGCTAAATAATTTCATCCTGGTTTTCTCAGCGGCCCCACCGCATGACTTAGGGTTCCCTAAGGTGGCGATCGGGCTCCCAACGCCGGTATCCCTAAAATTGGACTAATGATGCTCTAGCTGGCCCGCCGCCTCGTGGCCGATCCGGAGTGGATGCTCGCCAGCCACGGGCAACCACTCCGCCTCCGCGTCTCCAACCAAGGTCAGCTCTTCTATGGACAGGAGCCGGTCCAGGTTCAAGATAATGACAAACTGGCCCTTGTGCTTGCCCAAGCCTTCGATGAAGTCGGTACGGATCTTGGCACCGAAACTCGGCGGCGGATCGATTTCCGAGCCGGCGATATCGACAACCTCGTCCACGGCGTCCACGAGGATGCCCATCACGTGTTTTTCATCGTCCTGGATGGTTTCGATGATCACCACGCAACTCCGCTTGCCGACCTTGCTGCGCGCCTGGCCAAAGCGGGCCGCCAGATCGACCACCGAAACCACGTTGCCCCGGAGATTGATCACACCGCGGATGAAGCCCGGCATCATCGGCACCGTGGTCACCTGGCCGAATTCGATGATTTCCTTGACGGCCAGAATGGGCGCCGCATAGCTCTCGCCGCCCAGCTTGAAGGTGAGAAACTGACTGGTCTGCGCAGTTACGCCCGAGCGTGACAAACCGGCACCGGCTGAAATCGCGGTTCCGGCGGATTGGGTTGGAAGCTGTTCAGTCATGGCTGTATCCTCGTAGAGTCGGCCTGTTTCAGACCCGTCGACTCAATGGCTGAGTTGGCCCGGTGCCTTTTCCATCCGGCTCAAGGTGCGGTGAATCAGCCCGGGAACGTCGAGTATCAGGGCAACTTCGCCACTCCCGAGGATGGTGGATCCGCTGATCCCCTGCAATCGGGAGAACACCTTGCCCAAGGGCTTGATGACGGTCTGGAATTCGCCCTGCAGTTCATCCACCACCAGTCCGGCCTTGTTGCCGGCATGCTGCACCACCACGATGTTTTCACGGCGCCCACGCCGCCCCTGCTCGCGGAAAATGTCGCGCAGCCTGAGATAGGGCAGGGCTTCATCGCGCAGATTGATGTAGCTGCTCTCGCAGGAAACCGAGGTTTCCTGACCACGCAGTTCAATGCACTCCACCACCATGTCGAGCGGCACCACGAAGAAGGTGTCGCCGACCCGCACCAGAAAGCCATCGATAATCGCCAGGGTGAGGGGTAATCGGATGCAGACCTTGGACCCCTCGCCCTCCCGGCTGGCGATCTCGACCGAACCCCGCAAGGCCGTGATGTTCCGTTTGACCACATCCATGCCCACCCCCCGGCCCGACAGGTTGGTGACATGCTCGGACGTCGAAAACCCCGGTTCGAAGATCAAATTGACGATTTCGTTGTCCGTCAGGGTCTGTCCTGGCGCAATCACCCCCCGTTCAATCGCTTTGGCGTAAATCCGTTCGCGGTTCAAGCCGCCTCCGTCGTCCGCCACCTCGATCACGATCATGCCGGAATCGTGATAGGCATTGAGGCGAACGGTCCCCTTGTCCGGCTTGCCGCGCGCGCGGCGCACTTCCAGTGGCTCGATGCCGTGATCCATGGCATTGCGCACCAGATGCATGATGGGATCGCTGATCTTCTCGACGACGGTCTTGTCCAGTTCGGTTTCCGCGCCGCTGATTTCCAGGTCGATGGCCTTGCCCAGTTCCTGGCTGACATCGTGCACCACCCGCCGGAACCGGTTGAAGGTCTCGCCGATTTCCACCATGCGCAGGCGTAGGGCGCTGTCGCGAATGTCCTCCACCAGGGACGACACCAGGGATGTGGCTTCCTGCACCCGGGTCTGACGCGACTGCCGCGCCAACAGATGCGCACTGGCCCCCGCGATCACCAGTTCACCCACCAGATTAATCAGGTGGTCGAGTTTGTCCGCCTGCACGCGGATGTACTGAATTTCCCTCGCCTTGCTCTCGCGCATTTCCTTTTGCTTGGCCAGTGCGGCATCGACGGTTTCCTTGGGTGCCAGCCGCTGTTCGGCCAAAATCTCGCCGAGGGGCTCCCGCCTGCCCTCAGGGCGCTCCTCTCTTTCCCTTTGGGTTCGCAGTCCTTCCTCTAATTCCACGGCGGTCATAGCGCCGCAGGCCGTCAACATCTCACCCAGGCGAATGTGGTTGTCGGGATCGAGCGTCTGGATGAGTTCGAGATAGTCGGAAATCTTGCTGTGCGGGGGCAGTATGCGAATGACGCTGCCTTCCCGGGCAAATTCGAACACGTTGGCGATGGTGTCCTTGTCGGCGTCGGTATTGAAGCTGATCTCAAAACCGAGGTAGCAGCACTCCGGATCCATGTCATCGATCTCGGGAATGCCATCCAACAAGGTGACCAGATGATTGATCGTGCCCATGGTGGCCAGGTAGCGGATAAAGGACAGCGGCTCCATCCCGTTCTTCAGAATTTCCTTGTCGAAACGCAACGACAAATGCCAATCGCCGTTTCCGTTGCCGACGGGTTCGCCAGAGCGCTGGTCCGAATCTGGCATTGCCGGCTTAACCGACACTGCGGTTCCTGCGGTAGGCTTGCCGCCGATATAAGCTCGGAGCCGCTGCTTCAAGCCCTCACCGCGGGTTTGCACCGAATGCTCCAGGGACTCACCGGCGCGCAATTCCGCATGATCGGCCAGGTCGCCCACGTGGTCGCAACTTTCCAGAAGCAGGGCGATCATCTCGCCGTCCACCGGCACCTGCCCGCCGCGCACTGCATCCAGCAGGCTCTCCATGGCATGGGTAAATGCGACGACATCCTCGAGACCGAATAAGCCCGCCGAGCCTTTGATGGTGTGTGCCGCCCGGAACAGTCCATTGATGGCGTCGGCGTCGTCAGGAGCGCTTTCCAAATGCAGCAGCAGGTTTTCGATTTCGCCCCGCAATTCCTTGCACTCCACAAAAAATGTGGCCAGAACTTCATCAAGATTCATCGTCGTGTATCTCCCTGCTGTCGGTTGGGATAGGAGATCCGGTGAAAGCTGCATTCATCTCGAATCAGCTTCAAGACCGGCGATCCATTTCTTCCGGGCCGGCGGCCGAAGCACTGGAATCCGTGTTTCATTCCGAAGGAATGACCACCGGGTCTCCAAAAAATGCGGTGATGTGGTAAGTGTCGAAGGCCTGCAAGGTGACCGAACTATGGTTGGTCAGCCGCAGGACTCTTCCCAGCTTTCCGGCCTCCCGCTTCAACAGAACCAATAACTGAATACCCGTGGTATCGATCTGGGTTACGGCGGCCAAATTGACCTCGAGTTCCTCGTAGGTCCGGAGTGCCCCGACGAAGGACTCCTTCAGATCCACGGCATTGTATATATTCATGTCGCCATCAATGACGATCGAGCCCTTTTTTCCGGACCCCGTGATACGAATATCCATCGACGTCTCCTGGTAGCTGTTATTCGCGAGCCCACCTGCCGACCCCACCGATCTGCGTATTGCGGAATCCCCGCAGGAAGCGGCCCGCCTTTACCGTCATAACACCGATCAGCCCATCGTTAATTTGTTCACCGCCGCCAGCATCTGCTCCGGCTTGAACGGCTTTACCATCCACGCACGGGCTCCGGACTGCTGGCCTTCCTTCATCTTGTCCTCGGCCGATTCGGTGGTCAGCATGATGACCGGCGTGAAACGGTATTCCTTGCGTTGCTTGAGTTCCTTCAGAAAAGTCAGTCCGTCCATGTTGGGCATGTTGACGTCGCTGACGATCAGGTCGATCTTTGAACCACCCAACTTGCTCAAGGCATCCTTGCCGTCACAGGCCTCGATCACGTCGTAGCCAGCTCGTTTCAAGGTCAGGCTCACCAGTTGCCGCAGCGACAGGGAATCATCGACGATGAGGATGGTTTTGCTCATGAAGGGTGGCCTCTTTCAAAAAAAGGTCAGTTCGCGAACGGACTTGCCGGCGGTCTTCTCGCCGAACTGATTGATCCGCTGCTCCTGGGTGGTGTAGCCCTTTGCCAGATTTTCCAGCCATGCACGCGCATCGATAGGCCGGTGGTCACAGTTCCACTGCTGGCTAGCCTGACGCAGGCTCTCTTCCAATCTTTCCATGTCGCCGCGAATATTGCCCAGTATCTGGCTGACCCGGTCCTGAAACTGCAGGCTGATGATAATGTCGGAAATTTCCTGGCGGATTTGGCTGCTGTGGGCATTGAGGATACCAGAGGAATCGGACAGCCCCGACACGGCGGCATGGAAGCTCTCCATGACCTCGCAGATTTTGCTTTCCGACTGCTGCATCATGTCGGAACTGTCCTTGGCGTATTGTTGGGAACTCTGCACCACCGACAGCATCGCGGCGTTAACCAACGTCACCTTATCGCTGATGCGCTTGCCGGTATCACCGGAAAGCTCCGACAGCTTGCGAACCTCCTGCGCCACCACCGCGAACCCGCGCCCGGCTTCCCCTGCGCGAGCCGCTTCAATGGCTGCGTTGAGTGCCAGCAGGTTGGTTTGGGCAGCGATGTGAGCGACATCCTGGGCCATCCGGTGAAGTTCGTCGGTGAATTGAGTGAGCCGGGCGACTTCGTCCATCAACGTGTCTTTGGCCGCGAGGGCGCCTTTGAGTGCGCTGATGATGACCTGCAATTCCCGCTGGCTGTGCTCCAGCATTCCGACCACTCCGCCCGCCCGCCCAACACCGCCCCCTGCAGCGCTCTCAGAGGCCAGAACTGCCGCATCCAGGTTGGCGAGAATTTGCCCGACCCGGTCATTCAGGGCGACAATGGCATCCTCGGTCTGGCTCCTCGAGGTATCGATCTGCTTGACCCAGATGGGCAACACGTCGGCACACAATTGATCCAGTCCGTCAATGCGATGGGAGGCTTCCGGTTCCGCTTGCGCTTGCGCTGTTGCCGCCTGCCGGACACGCGCTTCGGCCACGGCCACCTCGTGCCTGTGCGCCGAACAAGCCAGCCAGCCGAAGAGCCCACCGGAAACCAAAACGACCAGCCATGCCGTCCACCAATCGCCCCAGCCCAGACCAGAAACCGCAATGCCCGCAACCCCGCAAGTTACCGGGCCGAGCGACACTAAGACATCCGTACGAAACATCCAATTGCCTCCGGCTGTGGTTGGTTACAACTTCTGCGACTGGTCAGCCCAACATCCTAAGGAAACGCCGATTTACCCAATTTCGTACAAGGTTTAACTTCGCTCACCGCGAACAAACTCAGTATGCTACCGCTTGTCCGGCACTCACCGGGGGACATCGAGCCCCTGTTCCACAACCTCATGAGCTGGTGGGGCATCAACAACCTCTGGCAGCAGTCCCGCAAGGCACTGGAATGCTGGATGCAAATCCGCTCCGCAGCCTGGACCCTCGCCCAACTCCTGGTCGTCGTCGCCGGCGAGTCCTTCCCCATGCGGGACGTCGCCCCCTGGCGCACCCATCATCCCCTCACCGCCGGTCTCATCGCCCAGTGGCTGAGCATCGAATTTACGGGACTTCCCTTCCGCGACGGCTACGACCCCAAGTCCCGGAAATTCCAGCTCCCCGAACACCGGGACGATCCCCCTCTCGCGCCCGATCCAGCCAGTTCACCCCCGGGCAGATCCGACATCAGACCCGCCCGCGGCTGGGACAAATGTCTAACGTTGAGTTATTTCAAAAAGATGGCCAATGAGTCTGTTGGACTAAGGCGAAAGGGCGGCAGTTTCGGCAGCCTTGCCGCATAGTCCGAGAGATTCCTAAGAATTGGAGCCGACATTTGTGAGACCACAGGATAGTTGGGCTATCACGATTTTCCCAGACAGACGGTAGAATCGAGATTTGACACGGTGATGTTAGGTTTGACCGCATCGACGAACTTCTTACGTTCCCGCCTGAGAGCATAGAACAACAGCCGGAGGATGTCGGCTAGGAGTCTGTCGGACTATGGATTTACGTTGGTCCGAACTCCCCCCGCGTCAGCATAGTTGTCGCCTCTAGTTTTCAGAGCGTATGAAATTAGAGGACATCGAGATCGTGAAGAAAGCGACGAATTCTGAGGACTTCAAAGAGCAAGCCCTGTCGAAGGTGTTCAGCCGTGGAGACCGGGCGGTTCAGACCATTGCGGAAGAGCTGAACATGAGTGTGCATACCCTGAAAAATTGGACGAAGAAGCCAACTGGCCCATCGCCGCAGTGAACGACCGGCACAGGCCCGAAGCAAACCCAAGGCGTTCTGCGCCACGGCACTGAACCAGGTCTCCGATGGAGCCCCCGGTGCAGCAGAGGCAGAACCAGGCGGGCGCGCATGAACCGGGAATCGAACAAGACCCGGATGAGGATGTCGGCCACCGGAGCCAGCGCCCGGACCAGGGCCAGGGCAATGGTGAACTTGTTGCGATTGCCGGTTGCGGGCACCAGGCGGGAGAGAACCGGCAGCACCCACCTGCGGCCTTCGGCGGTGAAGATGCTGATGCCGAGGGTGACCCAATTCTGGGAACGCAGGTACTCGGGCTGGTTGATCTTCCGGGCATGATCGAAGCGGAGATCACAGCCTGGAGCAGAAAGAGAACCGCGGGGAACCAGGGTATCGTCGATCACCAGCACGATGGCATCGGGGGTCAGGACCGCCAGCACCAAGGAAAAGGTGGCACGGGCCACGGGCACGATGCGGACGCTGCCGCGTTCGATGAGCTTGTAGTAGGTGGTCCAATGCTTGCGGCGGCAAATCGCCGAGATAGCGCGGTTGACCCAGCCCTCGGGAGAGACCAGGCAGGCGCAGAGCAGTTCGACGAAGGTGGCGCGGGAGCGGATGGGGACCGCGAGAAGGAGTTGGGAAATCCGTAGGGAGAGTTGGGTGCGAGCGAGGCTGGACAGAGGCATGGGGGTCGGCTGGGAGCAAAAAAAATCGCTCCCTATTGGCCGCCGTCTGATCGACAATAGCCTGGTAAGAAGTCTCTCCCTGCCGCTTGCCTCCTGCAACTCCGCCGGCGGCGAGCGCACTCAAAGGGCTTCTTGGGCGCCCTCTTCTTTTTGCAAGGCCGCGAGCCTGGCATCCAATCGAGCAATCGCGACCGCCCTTTCAGCGCCTCCCGCTTCCGCAGCGCTCTGCTGCAAATCCGCAACTAGTGTCCTGGCTTCTACCAAGCCGTTCATGCGCTGCGTCCGCTGCTGCCTCAACGCCAGGATCAGCCGATCCAGAGATTGCGCGAGATCCTTCAGCTGATCGTCCTCCCTCAGGTCGGCCGAGACATCCAGATTGCCCCGACCGATCTCGTCGAAAATCCTGCTGAAGCGGAACATCGGTCCGGCGATCTTGTGGGAGAGATAGAGCACTACGATCACCACCAGAACCCCGCTCATGAGGGCCGAGACGACATTACCCGACACGATGGCCAATCCCAGTCTTTCCCAGACGTCCATGATCCGCACATGGACGGAGCGGGTTTCTGCCTCTAGTTCGCTGGCCAGCAACAGATACAGGATGCCCGCAGAACAAACTCCGAACACCAGGATCAATCCCAACATCCAGGCGATGAACCGACCCTGAAAGGCGCGGTGGATGAATACCGCACGGCGTTTTTGTTTCGGACCTGAGTTCATTTGGTTTTGTCCTCGGTATTGTGGCAGACCAGGCAGAGTTCACCGCCGCTGTTGTTGCGCCTGAGCAGGTAACTCTTGTAAAGGTGCTCGCTACGGATCAATCGATCCATGAAGCTGACGGCTGCCCAAGGGCGATCGCTGGTAAGGCGGCCATGGGTGTAGTGACAGGTCAGGCATTGAATCTTCTTGCCCTGATCCAGCGGCAGATCCTTGGGAACCGGAAAATCGATTTCCTTTCCGACCATGTGCATGGGCTGTCCCCGATGACACACCGTGCACATGGCACTGCCGTCCATTTGATAACCCGCCTCGTCTGGCTGAATTGAATGACGAATCGCCCCGGCGTAAGCGGGTGGCGAATCCCGATGGCAACCAAGGCAGAAGTCGACGGTCGGCAATTCGAAGATTTCGTGAGGATTGGGCGACGTTGCCGCGATGAAGGGTGCCCAGAACAGAAAAGTCAGCCCGGCAATCCAAAGAAGCAAGCGACCGTTCACTGCGTCAGAACCTTGCGACCAACTGGGCGATACCGAACTGCTTCTGGAAAGTGGGATCGGCAATTTCCCGGCCCAGGCTATCCGAATACTCGACCTTCAGCAGCAAGTAATCGTTGAGTCGATAGCCGAAACCCACGGTCGCCATGGGCACCTTGCCGACCCGGTAAGCCTGCCCGTTGCCTTCGTAAACCAGCTGGTCGTAGCGGGGATCCCATTCCTGGTATCGGCCATAAACGTAAACCTTTCGGGCCAGCCACTTTTCCAGATCCACACTCAAAGTCACGTGGAAACCACTTTCAGACGGCTTGTCGTAAACCTTTCCAAACACATCGATCTGCCCGCGGTGGGCTTGCCGCCAGAGGTATTCCCCAAACAACCGGAAAACACCGTAATTGAATGCAACATCGACGGCCGCAACCTCGTTTTGCGTCTGTTCCTTGTTATCCAAGTCGATCAAGAACGATAAGCCGCCATCGACAATGGGAAGATCGGAGCGTCGATGGAGTCGATAAGGATTGTTGAGGAATCCGCCCAGCCGCCCACCCAGCGACGTGCCCTTGCTGTAGACCGAATCCACCCAAAACGCTGTGTAACTCAGATTCTTCCAGTTGCCGTAGCTGCGCACCCCGATCGAATTGAAGCCGTTGTTGGACGGATTGATACCGGACCGCTCGATGCGGGTCGTGGTCATTGGAGGAGTGATGGTCAATCGGTCCCGGCTGGCGAAGTTCTGATAATCGGAGGAGAAAGGGAGATCGAACTTGCCCGCCTGCAAATGAAAGCCCGGCTCCTGAAAAATTCTGCCGCGGACCGGAATATTGTTGTCGAACATATGAAAATCGACGAAAGCGGCACCGATGTTGGCCACAGGCTCGGGATATCCGTACCAGTTGAGCGCCGCACTGGCACCGAAATGGTCGTTGGCCATGATGCGGTCGAGATCCAGCTCGACGATACCGACATTGAAGGTGTGATTCGAATGGCTTTTGGTCTGAGCCGTCACATCAAGAAAGCCGCCCACCTTGGGACCATTATCGTCCGCTTCGCTGGTCTTCTGGTCCGTCAAGGACTTGTTCCCCATGACCAACCTCGCCAGCGCGGCAGCGCCTTTCGTCTTGGCATCTTCCGCAGTCGAAGCCAAATCTTCCCCAGTGTTGCCATTCGAACTCGGCTGCGTCGCTGTAGCCGAATGATTGACCTTGCCCGCCGCTTCGGCGATCTTGGACTTTTCGGCATTCAGCCGCCCGATGAGATCCTGCTGCCGGTTTGTCAGTTGCTCCAACTCGTGAACCCGCGATTCTAGGCGTTCCAACTGTTGATCCTTGGCCTTTAACAGTTCCCCGACGATGCGCCGAATGCGCTCATCTTCCTCGGACGGCGCGGCGGCGCCGGCTGCCCCTGCCCAAACCATTCCAGCCACCAACGCCGGGAAGAGATTCCGGGACAAGATGAGTGCCAATCGCGTATTCAAGGCTCTGTCTCCGCATCAATCCGGGACTGATATCCCATTGCGAAGAATAGTCGACAGCGGTGCCGCCAGACCGCTCCATCAATGTTTTCTCCCAAGAAATACAAGGCCAAGCCAACCCGGGTCCGCCATCGGTTCCCATCGACTTCCCATGACCTGACCTGCGCCTCCAAGACGGCAAAACGTTCCTGCAAGGCACACCTCCGCCCGCAATCTGTGGGCCGCGCTGGTTGCCCGCATCTATCAGGCCCTGCCGTTGCTCTGCCCGGAACGCGGCGGCGAGATGCGGTTGATCGCCTTCATCACCGAACCGGCGAAGTTCAGGAAGGCCGGGAAGTCCTTGAAGAACTCGGCCGGCAGGTTTTGGGCTTAGTCGATGATCCACTCCGGCAGCAGGTTCTTGCCGTCGACCTGATCGAGGATGCGGGTCTTGATATCACGGCACTGTTGGGCGCGACGGTAGGCGGGTTCCAGCCCTAAGGCCAGGGCGAGGCCGCGGTACAGGTCGGTGCGACCGAAGTCGGTTTCGGCTAGATAGATCACCTGATAGCGATGAGGATTGAGCGCCGAGGCGAGTCGGCGCAAGGCGGCGGTCTTGCCGACCCCGGGCTCGCCGGTGAGCAGGCCGATTCCCGGGGATTGCAGCAGCCACTGGAAGCGTTCTTGCAGATGGGCCAAGGCGCCATCGTCCCACAGTTCGCAACTCGCTTTGTCCAGCCGAGTGGTTTTCGGTCCGAAGTGCTGGCGATACATGTCAGCGCCCCTCCCGTTCTAGCTGATCGTGGTACTGCCCAGGTCAGGCATCCAGAAACTGCGGCAGCAACAGGCCAAGCCCATCCTCGCCGAGTTCAACCCCTGGGCGATCACGAGGCCGTATTCACTCAACATTCCCCGTGTCTGATTGGCCACCGCCGCCCGCTCCTTCACCAGGGTCTGGCGAACCCGATGCAGCATCAGCAGGTCCTTTTGTTCCGGGGACTTTAGCGGTACAAACCGCATGTTCGGCCGCCCCACCGCTTCGCAGATCGCCTCCGCATCGTTGGCGTCGTTCTTGTTCCCCTTCACGTAAGGCTTTGACGAACTGCGGACTGATCAGCCGCGCATCGTGACCCAGCTTGATCAGCTCCCGCGCCCAGTAATGCGACCCGGCACAAGCTTCGAGACCGATCAACGCTACCGGAAGCTTCGCAAAGAACGGCAGGACCTCTTTCCGTTTCAACTGCCTGCGCAACACCGTCTTGCCAACGCGATCCACGCCATGCGCCTGGAACACGTTCTTTGCAATGTCGAAACCGATCGTCGTAGCATTCATCTCGGATTCCTCCACTTCAGCAAGCGGTTGACTTCACCTCCACTTTGGCACGTCGCGATGCCGTCAGGGACGGGATGAGTCCATACCTTTATCCTACGAGCTGATGCATTCCCGGTTGCGCATGGCCGTTGCGCGCTCGGTGCCGAGGCGAACTACATTGCGGCTGCGATCCCTGTTGACCATACTTCTGGACTCGTGGCTATCGGAGGAACTGCCGTGGATTTCGCTTCATTCGCCCTGCCGGCCGCAGGTGTGTCAGCACGGGTCGATATGTTTGATCTCCTGCTACTGCGCGTTGGGGGGCAGATCTTTGGATTGCCGCTCCGCAAAGTCCTCCACATCGTTCCGCTTCCAGCCGATTTCATAGCGGAAGGCGTCGTGCCGGAGCGTTTCGTCTTTCGACAGATGCCGCTGAGCTTTGTGTCCCTTTGGAGCTGCTTCCGGAAAGTCTCCGAACATGCGGAGTTCGATGAAATTCTTACCATGCTGCCCCAGCGCAGGCAGGACCACATCGACTGGCTTACCACGCTGGAAACGTCCATCTGTAGAGGCGTTCCTTTTGTCAAGGCACGCAATCCGCGTGAATGCGCGTTTGGGAAATGGTATTACGGCTACCGCCCCCGGAATCAGGGCTTAAGTCTGCTGCTTGCGCAATTTGAAGCTCCCCATTCTGCCATCCATGGGCTGGCGAATGATCTGCTGGCCCTGTCGGAGGCAGGCAAGCGGGCCGACGCGCTGCGTGCGCTCGAGGAAGCGAGACATACCAGCCTAGCTCTGATGCTGCGGCTATTTGATCTGGTGCAGGAGCGGGTGACCTGCCTGAAACGACGGGTTGCCGTAATTATTGCCGAAAGCGAACCCTTCTGCGCCTTGGGGGCTGATGGGGTGCGGGATATCGTGCAGGTGCCTCGGGATCAGGTTGTCCGCGGGTCCGGCGCTGCGGGGGCGGCCCGTTCGCAGGATACCGGCGTGTCAGGCCTGGTCGTGCTGGACGATCAGACGGTGGTGCCGCTTCTCGATTGCCACGCATTATGCCCTGGTGGCTAACCTCAAGCGCACCCTCTTCAGGCTCAGGTCTCATTGGACAAGGCTATTTTTAACTATTTTCCATTGTTTGGAATACAATCCCTTATCAACTAGAGGTAAACCACTCGCATAGGGCGAGCTCGACGAAGTCGCGGTTTACCCCAACCCGCTTTTCCGTCTGCCGCGCCTTAGCCCAGAGGTCACTGTAGGGCTTCTCACCACCGCACGGCGGATATGTGATGACTATCGATGCTTGAGCCAGACTGGCGCTCTCGACGCCCGAGCGCTGCGGCTCGTCGTCCCCCTTTGGCGACAGCATTCACGCATCCGACGTCGCCCGATATCGACAGTGCCGCGCCTTCAAGATTTAGAGTGAACGATGCGGACGGTTTGGCGCCGTCACGCTGGCGATGAACGATACTGACACCGCCCCTACTGTTCACGCCTTGGCCGAGGCCAGCCCGGAACGTCTGCGCTGTTGTCGCTCGGCGAAATGTTGAGAAGCACACGACACGATTCACAAAACTGGAACCGACGCATGGCCAAAGCCATCAGCAACCGAAATACCTCGCGTCGCACCTTGCCCAAGGCACCCTCCGGCATCCAGGGTCTGGACGAGATCACGGGCGGCGGCCGGCCCACGCTGGTCTGCGGAAGCGCCGCCTGCGGCAAGACGCTCCTGGCGATGGAATTTCTGGTGCGCGGGGCCACGCAGTACGGTGAGCCAGGCGTGTTCATGGCGTTCGAGGAAACCGCCGAAGAACTGACGGAGAACGTGCGCTCGCTGGGCTTCGACCTGAAAGAGCTGACCGAACAGAAGCGACTCGTCGTCGACTTCGTGCGGGCCGAACGCAGCGAGATCGAGGAGACCGGCGAGTACGACCTCGAAGGGCTGTTCGTCCGCCTCGGCCACGCCATCGACACCCTGGGCGCGAAGCGGGTGGTGCTGGACACCCTCGAGACGCTGTTTTCCGGACTGTCCAACGCCGCCATCCTGCGGGCCGAACTGCGCCGCTTGTTCCACTGGCTCAAGGACAAGGGCGTCACCGCCGTTATTACCGGCGAGCGCGGCGAGAACCAGCTGACCCGGCACGGTCTGGAAGAGTACGTCTCCGACTGCGTGATCCTGCTTGTTGGCGCCGGCTCAAAATTGACCATCTTTGCGGCAGTCTTCCGAAAATTGACTGCTCAGGGGCGTGAAAGAACATCAATTGGGAATTCCGTAAGATATATTTCCACCAGGTGTTCAGTCGAATTCCGGAATTGGTGATCAAAAATCAACCGGCGCCAACAGGCTCAGCAACGGCTGGACATGGGGATCCAGCAAACCCGGCTGCAGTTCCGCCAGCAACTGGCGCATGGTCCGCAGGGCATGGATCTCCGAAGCGCTGAACCACAGCCCGGGCAACTCGTGGGGAAGGGGAGTCGTCGATGTTCCGTTTTGCTCGAACCGGTAGCCCCGCCGGGCCCGGTCCCACACGATAGGGGCATGGAAGCACTCCCGCAGGTATTCCAGATCGCGCTTGAAGGTGGCGATGGAAATCTCCAGTTCCGCCAGAAAGGTCTCCACCGGCACGCATCGACCCTCCTGCAGCAACTGTTCGATGCGATAAAAGCGTTCGGTGCGGTCCATCGTCGGACTGGATTGGAATCGGGGCGGGGAGGGCGGGGATCGTTTCCGGACTAATCGGTACCCGACCGACGCCGGCTTGGCTTTCCGGAACCGGAACTGACCCGCGGCGGTCGCGGATCGGGGCGGGCGGTGAATTCATCGGCCGGCATCGGCCGCAGCAATTTCCTTGCCTCGGGCAGCGT
>VEPB01000323.1 GCA_012026715.1 Methylococcaceae bacterium
GACAAATCTGCCAGGAGCAGATTTGGTCGCCCGGAGGGCGCCCGCAGGGTTTGCGGCAGGATAGCCGCAAAACAGCAGTATCCAAAAGAAAGGCCACCCCCAGCCGCGAAAGCCCTTGCGCTCCTCGATTTCAGCAGGGGTTGGCAGAAGGGCGATCCATCGCCCTCTGCCAACGCGCGGCATCCCTGCCGCGCCCCTTCGGGCTGATCCTGCTGAAAGCTCCGGTGCTCAGCGCGGCTGCAGGGGACCGAAGAAAGAAGAAACACACTCAGCGGGAGGATGTTTCGAAATCCGACAAAGTAGAACTAACGCGACCAGACATGCGATTGGAGAGGAGTTACGAGTCTGCCAATCAGACCGAGCGGGTGCGCTCCAGCACGGCCTCGCGGATCTCCGCCACCGGATCGGCCGCCAGTTTGACGGCGGCTTCCAGCGGCGCGCGCTGAACCGCCAGGTAGCGGATCAGCCACTCGGGGTCGTTGAGCATGAGTACCAGGGACTGCGGGTCCATGCGCTCGGCGATGATCTGCCGCACCTGCAGTTCCGGATCGTGAGCCATCAGCCCCAGGCTGGGGGCTGGCAGCCGCCGCGCCACGGTCTTCCGCACCTGGTCGTCGGAATCGCAGATCATCCGGAACAAACGGCCTTCCGGCAGACGCTTGGCCACGTAGGCGCGGACCAGATAATCCTCGTCCGCCACCATGGCCTCCAGCCGATCGACCGGCAAACGGTCGGCGACGGTGATGCGGACTTCCCGATCGGAATCGGTCATCAGTGGCTCGAGCGATTCCGGCGGGATGCGGTAGGCGACAGCCCGCCGCACCACTTCGTCGGGGTCGGCGATCAGGCTCATCACCGCCGCCACCGGCGCATAGCGGGCGGCGATGGCGCGCCGCTCCCAGAACGGATCGGCGATGTAGTCCACCGCCAGCTCCGGGTGGCGCTTGAGGAAGCGGTCGATCTGGCGGCCGCTGTCGGCGCGGATACAGATGTCGCCGGGCCGGCAGCCGCCGCTCGCCAGCAAATCGTCGCGGAAGCAACAACCCTGACAATCCGCCAGTGGGGTGGTGTCGACCTCCGCTGGGTCCGCGACGGCCATGCCCCGTTCAGCCCAGCTGCACCAGTCCGGAAGGGTTGGTGGCGCGGGTCTGCTCCAGTTCCGCCTGGGTATAGGTCCGCATGCTCACCGCATGCAGTTCCCCGGTCGCCAACCACGGATTCAGCGCGGCCAGCACCTTCTGCTGGCGCTTGACCGGCAACAATCCGGCAAAGCTGTCGCTGACCACCACCAAAGTGAAGTTGCAGCCCTCGCCTTCGACGGACAGCTCGCTGTCCGGAACGGCGGAGGTCACGGCCGCCTTGATGTCGGCAATATCCACCATGAAGCCCTCTCAATCGTTCTGGGCGGTTTCGAGCAGCGGCTTGAGGGTGCCGGCATTGCTCATTTCCTCGACGATGTCGGCACCTCCGACCAGCTCACCACTGACGAACAACTGCGGATAGGTGGGCCAATGGGAGATCTTTGGCAATTTCTCCCGAATGAAGGGCGCCTGCAGCACGTTGACATAGGCATAGGGAACGCCGGTGGCATTGAGGGCCGCCACGGCCTTGGCCGAAAAGCCGCATTCGGGCTTGTCGGGCACCCCTTTCATGTACAACAGAACCGTATTGGTCTCGATCTGCTTGAGGATGGTGGCTTCGGTCGTGCTCGTGGTCATGAGGATCACTCCTGATCGGTAGTTGCGTGAACGTCGCTGCCGGCGCGCGGGCGCCAGTTGCGCAAGACCTTGAGCGAGGCGGCGTCGGCGGCCAGGTCCAAGGCGGTGAAGTCGTCGCGGTTGCGCAAGAATGGATCGGCTCCGGCCTCCAGTAAAAAGCAGACGATTTCCGCTTTGCCGGCGGAAGCGGCATACATGAGGGCGGTCGAACCGTCCGGGTTGCGCCGATCGAGGTCAACGCCGGCTTCCAGCAGCACCGCGATGGTGGCCAGATCGCCACCGTAGCAGGCCGCCCACAACGCGTCGTTGCCGTGCGCGTCAACGCCGTCCAATGGCAACCCCAGCCCCAACAGCTGCTCCGCCAAGTCTGCGTTAGCCTGGCGACACGCCTGAATCAGGGCTGTGGCACCGTCCCGGTTGATGCCACGGATACCGATAGTATCGAATCCGTTGGCGCTGAGCCAGTCTCGCAGCTCGATGCTGTCCACGCCTGCCGGCTTGCCCGGCAATTCGGCGTCGCCGGGAAATTCCTTGCTCCATAGTGCGAAGCCGCCGTCCACGCTGTAGACGCGGGCAAAGCCGAAGTCGGCGAACAGCCGAGCCATGTCCTGGCTGGCGTTGCCGTGGTAGCAGTACACCAGCACCGGGGTTTCCCGCGGGGTCTTGCGCATCAGCGCCATGACATCCCGGGACGTCAGATGGGTGGCGTTAGCGATCCGGCTTGCGCCATAGGCATTGGCATCGCGCACGTCCAGCAACAGCGGCCGTTCGCTCTGCAGGATGCGGCGCGCCTCGGCGACCGGAATGCGTTGAAAGCTCACGGGGTCGGACTCCGATAACAGGCGTTGGGGCAACAATCAGACGCAATAGGGATCTTTGATCCAGCGGGCCAGCACCTTGGCGTCCCGATCCGGCAGATAGCCGTAATCCTTGCTGAGGTCGCGCTGCACGGCCTCCCCCACATGGGGCGACACCAGCCCCTTGACCATGTAGAAAAACCAGGCGAAGGGATAGCCGGCCTGGCCGTCGAACCGGCTCAACAGAGTCGCCAGGGCCTTGCCCTTCTTGCCTTCCGGGCCTTCCAGGCGTGGAATTTCGCGCACCCGGTTGTTGACGATGTCCACGTTCATGATCTGCTCGCCATGCCTGCCCTTGTGCTGATACAGCCTGAGGCTCCAGTCCTCGCAGAAGACCTGGCGGGTGCCGGAACTGCTGGCGGTCCAGTCGTCCATGAAGCGGCGCGCGGGATGCGCGTCGGCACGGTGCCGGTCCAGCTCGGCCATGAACAGCGCGACTTCGGTCTTGCGCCGATAGGTATAGCGGGCGGCGCCGACGGTAAAAGGCTGCACCGGCAATGGCGTCAGGGGATCGATCAGGTCTTCCAGATCTTCCGGTGGATGGTCAGGATCGATGAGATGGCGGCTGGCCAGCTCCTGGGTACGGTCGATCTCGATCTGCACGAAATCTTCCGCCTTGGGACCGGTGGTGGCCACCAGGTAGATCGAAACGCCCTGGTGCCGGGTCGCCAGGAACCGCCCCTCTTCGCAATGGTCCAGCAGGGTGTTGAAGTTCTGGCCGCATTCGATGAAGGTGCGTTCCGCCCATTCGCTCAAATCGGGCGCCACCCGGCTGCCGTCCGGGCGGATCACGCCGCCCAGCCGGTACCACTCATGGCCCAGCCGGGCCAGGCGAACCGGGTAGTCCGGACAGGCCTGGCGGATGCGGTCCACCAGAATCTCGTCGCCGGCGCTGGCCAGCGTGTCCTTGCACAGCCGCCCCAGCAGATGACCGTCGAAATAGCTGACCGGCCGCTCCGCCGGCTCCACGGAAACGGCCCGGGCTTCACTCATCATCGATGACCTCCGCCAGCACCAGCCCGGTGGCGTGCTCCAACTGGCCGGTGAACTTGAGACAGTGGTCGCGTCCGTCCACCAGGTAAACGTTGAGGCCGGGCCGGCTCAGGTAAGGCTGGTGGTGACCGACATCGTCGTCCATGCAGTAGGTGAAGTGAACATCGCCATAACGGCTGCGCAGCTGGGCCAGCGACTGCTCCGACAGACCCAGCCCGGCGACTTCCTCGGCGATGGCCTCGATCCGCTCGGCCGTCAGCATCCTTCGTCCCCTTCCAATTCGTCGCTGTCGAAGCGGACCCGGCTGCGCGGCTCGACCCCCATGATTTTGGCCAGCCAGGGCGGCGGACTGCCGGCCAGGATGGCCTGCAGCTTGGCGAGAACCTCCGGAGCGGGAGTCTCCTCCGCCAGCTTCATGGGATAGACGCCGGCCTTGATGACCTTGGCCGCAGCCGGCCCGCCGACCGACACCACATAGAGCACCTGGCAGTCCTGGATGAGTTCGGCGCGAAAGGCATTGCGGTCGTCCGATTCGTCCGCGCCCAGGGTGGAGCGCAGGTCGATGAGGCGGATTTCCGACTGGCTTACCTGATAGACCAGGAACCGCAGGCAGGAGCCGAAGTGGCCGTCCATCTGTTCGCCCTTGTTGGACGCGATGGCGACCCGGATGGAACCTGGCATGTCGCCCTCGGCATAGGGAACCGGCTGCGGCAGATCGTCGCCGCCCACCTCGCCCCACAGGATGCGAACCGCCTCCTTGTAGTTGGGGATGGAGACCACATCCAAGTGCTCGGTATCTTCCTCGCCGTCGGGACTCCCCAACCCGGTCTTGAGCTGGGTCACGGTGACATGCCCCAGCTTTTCCTCGGTCAGGGGCGCCCCCAGTTTGTCGATGAGGACCTCCAGCAACTGGCGGGCGCTGATATCGGGCAAGACGCGCGCAGCCATGCCGACGCGCAGTGCGGCTTCTCGGGAAAGTGCGGTCGCGGTCATGTTCAACCTCCGAATGGAGCGGAATCAGGGTTGGGCCGAATGGCCGGAAGACTATCGCTGTCCATGGTGTCCTGGAGCGGTCAAGCCGCCAGCGGCGAGGCCGCCAGCCGCACGATGCAGTGGTCCACCGGGCAGACCGCCACGCAACGCGGCGAGTCGTGGCTGCCTTCGCATTCCGTGCAGCGGCTGCGGTCGATGCGGTAGCCGAAGCCGCCGTCGCGGATGGCGCCGGTGGGACAGACCGGCTCGCAATCGCCGCAGGAGATGCATTCGTCACCAAAAATGGTCATGGCCATGACGATCAACCTCCTCATCGAGCGGGGAAACCAGGCGTAGGGCGGGCACCGCCCACCGAAAACCCGGGTCAGACGGCGCCCCACACCTCGCGCTTTTCGGCGACCAGATTGGCCGAAGCTTCGTCCCATGAGACTTCCGGGTACTTGGGCTTGTAGTCCTTGAAGGCGTCATACAGCGTGACGATCTTTTCTTCGCCGCTCTGGCCCTTGAAGTCGCTCTTTTCCAGCCGCAGTTCTTCGATCAGTTCGTTCCAGACGATGCCGCGCTGCATTGGAATCAGATAGGTGGTCTTGCCGTTCAGGGCGGTCTTGAACGGCTTGCCCAGATTGGCGACGAAGAACAGCATGATGACGTCGTCGGCCAGATCGCCCGCGTAAAGATCCGGCAGCAATTCCAGCTGAGCCAGTTCGTCGACGAAGCCGGAAACGAAGCGCAGCTTGTCGTCCTTGGCCACCAGCACCGACTCCTTCAGTCCGACCAAGGGCGGTTTGCGACGGCCCTTGTCGTCGGCAATCTCGCCTTCCTTGAGCACCAGGTCGCCCCGGTAGACTTCGTAGCCATCCGTGGCGCCTTTCATGTTGGCATTGAACAGCCAGACTTTCTCTTGGTATTGGTCCAGTAACATGCGCGTACCTCGTGATGATGTAGGGATCTAATCGCCGCTCGCGGCGCGCTTGACGCGCAGGGTGATGGGCAAGCGCGGCGCCGCGGCGAGGGGTTCCAGAAAGTATTTCTGGCCGTCCGACAGGACGATTTCGCCGCCCCAGCGGTCCGCTTCCTGGAATTCCATGGATTCGACGGTTTCTTCCAGGTCTTTCTTGGCGACGTAGAAGATCAACTTGTCGTTGTCTCCCTTGCGGAACATGACTTCGGGCATGGATTTCTCC
>VEPB01000246.1 GCA_012026715.1 Methylococcaceae bacterium
CCGCGGACTTCCGCTTCGACCGGGCAACCGCGGCGGTATTCGACGACATGATCCGGCGCTCCGTGCCCATGTACGGCGAGATCCAACGGATGACGGGGGAGATCGCCGCCGATTTTGCAGAGCCCGGCACGGTGTTGTTCGACCTCGGCTGCGCGACCGGCAACACGCTGTTGCAGTTGGACCCGGTGATTGACCCGTCGGTGCGTTTCGTTGGCGTGGACAATTCCGCCGACATGCTGGCGCAGGCGCGGCAGAAGCTGGAGTGCCTGCAGTCTCGGCGGGTCATCGAGTTGGTGGAGGCCGACCTGCACGCCGCCGAGGTGATGGAAAATGCCTCGGTGGCGGTGATGGTGCTGCCCCTCCAGTTCATCCGCCCGCTGCAGCGCGAAAAGATGATCCGCAAAGTGCTGGAGGGGCTGAACGACCAGGGTTGCCTGATCCTGATCGAAAAGCTGATTTTCGAGGACAGCCTGTTCAATCGGCTGTTCATCCGTCATTACTACAACCTCAAGAAGCGCCAGGGCTATTCCGAGTCGGAGATCGCCCACAAGCGGGAGGCTCTGGAGAACGTGCTGATCCCCTATCGCCCCGAGGAAAATCGCGAACTCCTGCGCGGCGCCGGATTCCGCCACGTCGAGGAGTTCTTCCGCTGGTACAACTTCTGCGGCATGGTGGCGGTGAAGTGATCGCTGCCCATCCAACCCTGGTCATCATGAACGAATACGACGATGCAGACGGCTACGGCCGCCCCAACAAATCCGCCCTCAAGCGGGAAAGCCAGGCGCTGGAGGAATTGGGAGAGCGTCTGACGGCTCTGCCGGCGGAGCAGTTGGCGGGGATTCCGCTGTCCGAGCAACTGGCCGAGGCAATCGCCATTGCCCGCCGCATCACCTCTTTCAGCGCGATCAAGCGGCAGCGCAAGTTCATCGCCAAGCTGCTGCGGGACACCGACGTCGAGCCGATCCGCGCCCGCTTGGAGGCTTTGGATCGCAACAGCGCCCAGTCCATCCATCGCCATCATACCCTGGAGCGCTGGCGCGACCGGATGCTGGACGAGGGGGATGAGGCGATTGACGAGTTTCTTCAGTCCCAGCCGGCGGCCGACCGTCAGAAGCTCCGGCAACTGGCGAGGGAGGCCCGCAAGGAACAGCAGGCGTCCGTGGCGCCCCGTTCGGCAAGATTGTTGTTTCGCTATCTGAGGCAGGTGCTGGAAGAGGACGAAAGCAGCGCTGATGGATCGGACTGACCGGGCCGCCGGTTCCGCCCATCGATTCGAATGGTCGCCTCGCAGGCGTCCGGGGCGGTTTCAGCTACCGGACGTGTAGAGCACGGTATCGTGCCGCTGGCTCTGACTATCGGTGGCTACGGTCAGCACATACAGTGCCGGTTTGATGCCGTCGGGAAGGTGAGCGACGATTTCGTCGGCGCTGTAGCGTTCCACCGGCAGGCTCTGTGCGCCCAGTCGGACTTGAGGTTTGCCTGCGCCCCAAGCGGGTCCCGAAATGGTCAGCACGCGACGTTCGATATCTTGGGTGACCATGATGACCGGAGCCCCGCCTCGAACGGGCGCGGCCGGATGAGTGGTGGTCCAGCACTGGCCGAAGACGGCCAGGCAGAGAGCCCCGAATAGGGTGATTGCGGCGGTTTCTTGCATGGAATTCCGGCTGCTGCCGAACCTGAGTGAGATGGCCCCACCTTACCAGGGTGGAAGCGCGGAAAGTTCAATC
>VEPB01000169.1 GCA_012026715.1 Methylococcaceae bacterium
CCTTCGTCCAGGTCTTCGAGCTTGGCGAAAGCGTCGGCGGTGTGGCACACGCCGCATTCCGCCACATGGCCGGAATGCCCCTGCAACTGGAGGGCGGTGACGTTGTCGTTGGCGCTGGGGTCGCGGTTGGGCCATACCGCGTGGGCTGCGCCGTGGCAGGCGGCGCAGGGCAGGTCGCCGTGGCGGTCCTTGCCGAGGCGGAACTGGGGAGACATGACCGCCTGCTTCTGCAGGATGGGGCCGATGCCACTGTAGTTCTGAACGACGGATTCCACCTCGATGGGGGCCGTTGGAATGACCGCGAAGCGGCTCCGATCCGGATTGGACAGGTCTGCGATGAGGGGCGTGGCGGAGGGGTCGGCGGCATCGAATGCCAACTTGCGCACGCCGGCGCTGGAGTACTCCGGCCCGGTGACATTGCCGCTGCCGACGTGGCAGGAGCCGCAGTCCGGCTGGTCCAGCCACGGCTCCCGGAAGCTGTTGCCGTCGGCATTGAGGAGGGACTTGGGATAGCTGGCGCCCACCGCCAGCATGTCGCCGTGGCATTGGTAACAGGTCACGCCGGCGGTGTACATGCGATCGCGGTAACTCTGTTCGCGCTGGCCGCCGTGGCAGCGCAGGCAGTTCTGCTCCATGGGCAGGGGGTTGCCGTTGGCGTCCTTGACCGGGAACAGGCTGTTGGGGTTGTCGCCCTGGGTGATGTCCCAGCGCAGGAAACGGCCGGTGTCGTCGCGCAGGATGCCGGTCTTGTCGGCGTTGTATTGCAGCAGGCCGTGAAACTGATGAATGGCGCCGGAGTTGTCGTTGCGGTAATTGGGGATTCCGCCGTGAACCGTCTTGCCGATGGTGTTGTTCTTGAACGGCAGGCTGCGGAAAGCCGACGGGTGGCAATCGAAGCAGCCGAATGGCCCGTCGGCCATGACTTGGAAGCCGTCGCCCACGCCGGTATCGATGTGGCTGACGATGCCCAGCCCCCAGTAATGGTCGTGCAGGACGCCGACATTCTTGAGCGCGGCGTATTCCTGATCGAACAGGCTGGAACTGGCCGGATCGACGAAGTCGGGCTGATGGTTGGCCGACCCGCCGTGATTGTGTCCGCCGCCGGTCCATTGTATCGATGGGTCGGCGGCGATGCCGCCCTTGGCGTGGCATTCCCGGCAGTGCAGGTCGCGGGACGCGGTCAGTACCGCATCGGTGGCGGCCTTGGGGGTGTTGTCGGTCGCATCGAGCGCCTGGATGCGGAATAGCGGGAAGGGGTTGACCTTGCCCCGGTCGTCGACGTCGGTGACCGGCAGCATGGCGGCGCTGAACCAGGCGCGGTCGGCGTCATACTCGCTGAAGGGTTGGGCCGCATTGGCCCGGTAAGGGTCGGCGATGCCCGGCATGTAGCGGCCCTGGTCGGCGTTGATCAACGGGGAGCGGTAACCTTCGTCGGGCAAACCTGGGTTCATTCCAATGGAAGTGATCAGGCTGTAGCTGACGAAGCCCTCCATGAGCTCGATGTTGGGCTGAGGCGGCCGTTGCCAGGTTTCGAAGTAGTCGCCCTTCTGGACCGCGCTTTCCAGCAGGGACTTGCCCGCCGGCCAGTTCTGGCTGGTGGAGTTGATGGAGTCGGCGGCGACCGGGTCAGCCGGATTGCTGGCGGCGGCATAGGTCAGCTTGACCCGATCCGGCCCCAGCAGCGCGGGCTGGCGGGCTTTTTCGATGACGATGGCGTTGAGGCTGTTGACCTGGGGCCCGTA
>VEPB01000481.1 GCA_012026715.1 Methylococcaceae bacterium
CATGGGCAGCATGCCCACCACCATGGCGAAGGCGGTCATCATCACCGGGCGCAGCCGGGTCGCGGCGGCCTCCAGGGCGGCGGTCAGGGGCGGCACGCCTTCCGCCAGACGGGTCCTGGCGAAGGAAACCAGCAGGATGCTGTTGGCGGTGGCTACGCCTAAGGACATGATGGCGCCGGTGAGGGCCGGCACGCTCAGGGTGGTATCGGTCAGAAACAAGGTCCAGGCGATGCCGGCCAGGGCCGCCGGCAAGGCGCTGACGATGATGGCGGGATCGAGCCAGGATTGGAAGTTGACTACCAGCAGCAGGTACAGCAGCACGATGGCGACGATCAGCCCCATACCCAAACCGTAGAAGGAGGAATTGAGCGTCTCAATCTGGCCGCGAACCAGCAACTCGACGCCCTTGGGCAGTGTGGGTCGAATATCGGCCACCAGGGCCTCGATGTCCTCGCTGACCGAGCCCAGGTCGCGCCCTTCCACGCCGGCGTAGACGTTGAGGGAGTTGTTGGCGTTGTAGTGGGTGACCACGGAGGGTTGCAGCGACCGCTTCAAAGTCACCAGATTGCCCAGCAATTGCGGCTCGCCCTTGCCCAGCCCACCGACCGGCGTGCGCATCAGGGCGTCGAGGCTGTTCAGGTCCAGCGGATTGCCCATCACGCCGATGTTGACGGTGTTGCCGTTGACCGGGTTGAGCCAATAGGACGGCGCCGTCTGCATGCTGCCGCTCAAGGTCAGCATCAGGTTCTGCGCCAGATCGCGGGCCGACAGCCCCAGTTGCTGCAACTGCGCCCGGTTCATTTCCAGGTCCAGGGCCGGCTTGTTGGCGCGCTGGTAGACATGGGCATCGACGATGCCGGGAATCTGTCGCAGCCGGTTGTTGAGGTCGACCACTTTCGGCATGACTTCATCGGGCTTGCCGCCGGAGAACTGAATGTCGATGGGTGCGGGAATGCCGAAGTTGAGGGCCTGGCTCACCTGGTCGGCGGGCTGGAAGAAGAACTCGATGCCGGGGAAGCGGGACGGCAGTTGAGCCCTCAGTTCCCGGATGTAGTCGGCGCTGGGCGCATGTTCGCCGGGCTTCAGGGAGATCATGACCTCGGTGTCCGCCGCCTCCACCGTGCCGGAATTGCCGAACAAGGTGTTCCGCGTGCTGTAGGGGCCGCCGATGATGTCCAGCACGTCTCCCAGTTCCTCCGCCGGGATCAGGTCGCGGATCACCGCTTCCACCTGATCGATGAGATGGGGCATTTCCTCGATCCGCGTCCCCGAAGGCGCCCGCACGTGCAACCGGATCTGGCCGGCGTCCACCGCCGGAAACAGGTCTTCCCCCAACAGCGGCACCAATCCCAGGGACAGCAGGCAAAATCCGAGAAAGGCGCTGCCATAGCGGCCCCGTACCTTCAGCACATGGCTCAGGACCAGCACATAGTGGTCGCGGAACCGCTCGAAGCCCCGCTCGAACAGCAGATGGGTGCGGCGGCACAACCGATGGAAGCGGTTGCGGGCGGGCTTGCGCCTGCGTCCGTGGTGGCCGGCCATCATATACATCACCAGGGTCGGCACCAGGGTGCGGGACAGCAGATAGGAAGCCAGCATGGCGAACACCACCGCCTCCGCCATGGGCACGAACAGGCTATGGGCGACGCCGGTGAGGAAGAACATGGGCACGAACACGATGCAGATGCACAGGGTCGAGACGAACGCCGGCAGGGCGATCTCCTTGGCGCCATCGAGGATGGCCTGGTGCGGGTTCTTGCCCATCAGCAGCTGGCGCTCGATGTTCTCGATCTCCACCGTCGCATCGTCCACCAGAATGCCCACCGCCAGCGCCAGGCCCCCCATGGTCATGAGGTTGATGGTCTCGCCGATGAGGTGCAGCACGATGATCGAACACATGATGGAGAGCGGAATCGACACGGCGATGATGCAGGTGGAACGCCAGTTGCCGAGGAACAGCAGGATCATGGCGGCGGTGAGCCCGGCGGCGATCAGCGCCTCGTGCAGCACGTTGCCGATGGCCGCCCTGACGAACAGCGACTGGTCGAACAGCAGCCGCATGTTGATGCCGTCCGGCATCTGCTCCAGCATGGTGGGAATGGCCTGGCGGGCGAACTCCACCACATCGAGGGTGGAGATGCTGCCGATCTTGAAGATGGAATTGATGATGCCCCGCTCGCCGTTCTGGCGGGCGATGGTCGTGACGGGCGCGGCGCCGTCGCGCACATTGGCCACGTCGCGAATCAAGGTGGTCGCGCCGTTCAGCGTGCGCACCGGCAGATCGCCGACCCGGGGGATGGCGGCGACAGTCGCATTGAGGGTGACGTCATATTCGGTGGAGCCGATCTTGATGGTTCCCGTCGGCACGATGAGGTTCTGCGCCGCCATGGCATCGGTCAGATCGGCCGGAGTGAGACCCCGCGCCAGCAGGGCGGTCGAATCCACGTCCACCGTCACCTGCCGGCTCTTGGAACCGAACGGACTGGTGACCGCCACGCCCCGCTTGGACTGGAGCACGTTGCGCACCACGTTGTTGGTGTAGTCGTTGACGTCGGTCTCCGGCACGGTGCTGCTGGAAATGCCCAGCTGCACCAGCGGCAGGTCCGAGGCGGAATACTGGATGACCTGGGGCGGTGACGTATTGGGCGGCAGCGAGCGGTACACCGAATTGCTGCTGGACATCACCTGGGCGAGCGCGGTGCGGATGTCGACGCCCGGATGGAAGAACACCTTGAGCACCGAAGCGCCCGCCAGCGACACCGATTCGCTGTGCTCGATGCCGTCGATCAGCGACATGGAGCGCTCCACGTTGCCCGCCAGCCGGTCGGAGATCTCCTTGGCGTTCATGCCCTTGTAATCCCACAGCATCGCTACAACCGGAATGTCGATGCGTGGAAAGATGTCCGTGGGCATCTTGCGCAGCACATAAG